>DASUME010000687.1:0-8831 GCA_036277895.1 Polyangiales bacterium | reverse complement strand
CCCGATGCTGGACGGTCGGACCGGCCAGCAGACGAAGGCTTCCGCGCTGATGCAGAGCCTGGTCGCGCAGGCGATGCCCCAATCCGGCAACGCGCACATGGTCGCGCTCGACGGCAAGACCGCGGAGGTCGCGCAGCTGATCGCCACCGGCGTGATCACCGCGCTGCCCGAGAAGGACCAGTACCGGATGAATGTCGCGGTCACCAACCGCGAGACCGGCAAGGTGGTGGCGACCTCGGCGGCGCGCTTCCTCGACCTGGCGCTCGACGCGAAGCCCACGGCGGTGTTCAACGACAGCCCGGCGATCGCGATCGATCAGTCCGTGGCCGGCTACATCCGCACCGCCGAGAGCATGGTCGGCATGAAGGCGGACGACAGCTACCTGAAGCAAGTTCCGGCCGCGGCCCTGCTCGCGCAGGCGGTGAACGCGTACAACGGCGGCAACTGGGCCGAGGCGCTGCGCAGCTACGAGACGGCGCTCGCCAACCCGGACGGCATGCAGCTGCGCACGCTCAACGGCATCTACGCGGCGCAGGTGAAGCTCGGCAACAAGAAGGAGGCCGAGGCCACGTTCGGGCGCATCATGGAGGCCGGCTTCGCCAACAACGACCTCGCGATCAAGGTGCTGTTCAAGCCCAACGAGACGTCGTTCTGGCCGGACCCGGCGGTCAGCGCGCAGTACCCGATGTGGCTGCGTCAGATCGCGTCGGCGTCCAAGCGCTCGTCGAGCTGCATGGCGATCATCGGCCACGCCAGCCGCAGCGGCGAGGAGGGCCACAACCGGCAGCTGTCACTCGAGCGCGCCACGGTGATCCGGCAGAAGATCGACGCCTTCGCGCCGGGCTTCGCGGCGCGCGCCACCGTCTACGGCGCCGGCTCGAGCGAGAACATGGTCGGCACCGGCAAGGACGACGCGAGCGACGCGATCGACCGCCGCGTCGAGTTCAAGCTGCTGCCGTGCGCGCAGGGCGCGGTGGCCGCGCGTTGATCACTTCATGCAGCGGTTCGGACCGGGCAGGCCCACGCCCAGCAGGTCTGAGCCGGTGTCCATCGCGCCGATCGGGTAGGCGAGAGTGAACAGGTAACACATCTCGTCCTCGGTCCCCTCGGCGAACGTCTTCACGCGCGTGGAGTCGTTCTTGAAGGTGCACTCGGCCGTGATCGTGTCGCCGAGCTGGAGCTGCGCGGTCTTGTTGTAGGTGATCTGACTCTCGAACGAGAACGGCGCGTCGTGGTAGGTCTCCTTCGTGCCGTTCTTGCGGTTGATCACCATCTTCGCGTGGTGCCCGCTCTTGTGCATGTGCGGGTTGATGCTCAGCAGCGTGACCGGCTTGGTCGGCCGGCAGGTGGAGCCCGCGGTCGACATGCCCGGCGGCGCGATGATGTTCTCCGAGCCGAGGTAGTGGACCGCGGCCAGCTCCTTCTGTGGCTTGTTCGTCGCGCACAGCTTCACGCCGCTGTTGTCGGTGGCGCTCGCGCCGACGGTGTTGTTGTAGTGGAGCTCGAGCTGGTAGACGACGTTCGGGCCGCGCGGCAGCTGGATGCCCACGTCGGGCGGTGCGACGGTGTCGTCGCCACCCGGTGCCCAGCCCGCGATCAAGGTCGCGCCCGGGTTTACGCCGCTGCAGCGCTCGCTGGTGCCGGCCACCTTGCTCGCGTCGTCACGCACGAACAACAGCCAGTGGTGGAGCACCGCCTCGTTGTCGATCAGCGGCTTGAAGCCCTTGCCGACGGTGGTCTCGGCGAACTCGGGCTTGAAGTAGAAGCAGTGGTAGTAGTCCGGCGTCGTCGGCACCTTGAACGGCTGTCCGTTGCTGCCGGCGCGGAACTCCATCTGCACGTCGCACTCGCTGATCTCTTCGGGTTGGTTCGGCGTGCCGCTGTCGGGCACCTCGGGGGTCGTGCACTTCTCCGTGCTGGCTGGCGCGCCCGCGCCGAGCCAGTCCATCAGCGCAGTCTCTTCGGAGGGCGTGAGCTCGTAGCCCGGTGGCGGCATCACGGGTGTCTCGTCGCCGCTGACGCGTGCGATGGCGCCCTGGTGGTACGGGCGGCCCTTCTTGTTCGAGGCCTGGAAGTCGGCGGCCGTCACCAGCGGCATCGTCGCGCCGTAGATGGGCTTGGCGGCGTGGCACGCGTTGCAGGTCGCGACCGCGCTCTGCACGCTGCACGGGATGCCCTTGTCGTTCGCCGCCGGGGCCGCCGCATCCTTGGTCGCCGCGTCCTTGCTCGCCGCGTCCTTGGCGGGAGCGGCATCCTTCGTCGAGGCGTCGCGACGTGGCGGAGCCTCGTCGGTGGGCTCGTCTTCGAGCTCCTCGTCGCGGGGCTGGACCTTCGGGCTGTCCGAGCACGCGCTCGCCAGCAGCAGCGCGGCGCCAAGCCAGGGCAAAGACTTCATTGCGGGTACCTCCAAGAAGCCGACCAGAAGGTACGGCCATTCAATGCCCAGAGAGCAACACGTGAGCAGCGCATGCTCAATGGCTTTCTTGGCCGCGGAGGTGACTGGTTCAGGCCTGGGCTGTAGCTTTGTAGTGCGGCTGTTCTCCAGCACTTTCGTCTGTTTGCGTGGGCCGACGGGCTGTGTGCGGGAGATGACGTTTCGAGCCGTCAGGGGCGTGGACCGGGCGGCGAGGCTAGAGATCGGAGATGCAGGAAGGTGAGCTGAGATCGCTGTTGAGCCAGCGACGCGCGCCCGGCCGGGTGATCTGGCTCGGTGCGCGCGCCGAGCGCGGGGCGCCCGTGCGCGAGCTCCCCAGCGCGACCCTGATCGCGAGCCAGGGCATGGACGGCGACTACACCGCGCGCGGGCGCGGCGGCGGCAAGCGCCAGCTCACGTTGATCCAGGCCGAGCACCTCGATGTGATCGCAAAGCTGGTCGGCCGCGAGCGCGTGCGCCCCGACGAGCTGCGCCGAAACCTCGTCATCGAGGGCATCAACCTGCACGCGCTGCGGCTGCGCACCTTCCGCGTCGGCAACGCGCTGCTCGAGGGCACCGGCTACTGCGAGCCGTGCAGCAAGATGGAGCGCGCGCTCGGCGTGGGCGGCTACAACGCGGTGCGCGGCCACGGCGGCATCCTCGCGCGCGTGCTCGAGGGCGCCCCGATCCAGCTCGGCGACGAGGTCGACTTCGCGGAGGTCTGAGTGCGCATCGGTAGCTCCACGCATCCGCCCGAGCCATCGCGCGTCGTCGCGGGCCACTTCCTGCGCGCGGCTGCCGGCTTCTCGGCGATCCCATCCTGGATGGAGCAGCACGCGCTGACCGCGATGAGCCCGAGCGCACGCCAGCGCGTGTGGGCCGTGGGCCGCCGCTTCACCGGCAATCCGGATCACGGCTTCGCGATCGCCGAGCGTGTGCCCGCCGATGGCGTGGGCTCGCTGTGGGCACTGTTTCGCAGCGCGCCCGACCTCGCGACCTTGCACCGCATCTACCCGCGCGTCGCACCGCTGTTGGTCGACTCGATGCAATGCAGCTGGCGAGAAGGCGAGCATTCGGTGCAGCTCAGCTTCACGCTCGCGGACGGCGTGCGCGCCGATCGCGCGGAGGAAGACTCGCGCGCCGCGCTGCAGGTGAAGACCTGGCGCTTGTTGCACGGCGACGCGATCGCACCGATCTCGGTGTCCTTCAGCTACGCGCGTCCGCGCTCGACGACTGCCCACGTGCGCGCGCTGCACACGCGCGACGTACGCTTCGACCAACCCGCGCTGGGTCTCGAGCTCGCCTTGCACTGGTGGCGCGCGCCGCTGCCGAGCGCCGACGCGCAGTTCGAGCACCGACTCGCGCTCGCCGAGCGCCAGGTGCAGGCGCTCGCGGAGACCTCGATCGAGCAGCGCGTCGAGGGCCTGCTGATGCAGCGCATGAGCACGGACGCGCGCACCGAGTCCGTGGCCGCGCTGCTCGGGGTGAGCGTACGGACGCTCCACCGGCAGCTGGCGCACGCAGGCACCTCGTTCCGCGCGCTGACCGAGCGCGCACGCAGGCGCGAAGACGCGCTGTTCACCGAGGCCTCCGCGCTGTTCGGGTTCCGAACCCTAAGCCTCGGCGAGCGCGCGCGCCTGCTGGGCTTCGCCAACACAGGCGCCCTGCGCAACGCGCTGCGGCGCTGGGCTGGCCGAAGTTAAGCGCTTGGCCGCCTCGCGCGCGCGGTACGCGATCGCATGCGCTGGATCGCTCGCTTTGGAAACTGGAGGTGGGGCCCGCCCCTGGCGGCATGGCTGGCGTTACCCGCGCTGCACGTCGGCCTGGTGGTCGACGACCATTTGCTGCGAGATCGCCTGTGGACCGCGCGCGGCATTCGCTGGCGTGGATTGCTCGATGCGTTCTGGCTGGTCGGCGACGTGCCGCAGCTGCGCGAGCTCGGCGACCTGCCGTGGTGGAGCGACCCGCAGCTGCAGCTACGCTTCTTTCGCCCGCTCGCGGCGCTGACCCACGCGCTCGACTTCGCGCTGCTGCCGCCCTGGCTGATGCACGTCGAGAGCATGCTCTGGCTGGCCGCACTGAACGTGGCCGTGGCGCACTGGTACCGACGCTTGCTGGAGCCGGAGTCAGCCGGCGTCGCGAGCGCGCTGTTCGCGGTCGCGCCGGGACACGTGTTCGCGGCGAGCTGGCTCGCCAATCGCAACGCCGTGCTCGCCGCCCTGTTCGCGGTGCTCGCGCTGACGCTCTATGCGCGCGCACGCGAGGCGGAGCGCACGACCTGGCCTGCGGCGGCGTTGCTCGGTCTGAGCCTGCTCGCGGGCGAGATCGGCGTCGGCGCGAGCGCACTCTGGATCGCCTACGCCGCGTGCATCGACCGCAACCTGCGCCGGCTCGCGCCCGGCCTGATCGTCAGCTTCGTCTGGCTCGCCGTGCGCGCAGCGCTCGACTACGGCGTCTACGCGAGCACGCTGTACGTCGATCCACTTCGGGAGCCGCTGCGCTTTGCAGCGGCGTTCGTCGAGCACATGCCGCTGTTGCTGTTCGGTGTGCTCGGCGTGCCGGCGATCACGCTCGCGCTGCTGGTCGCGCATCCGCTCGCGTGGAGCGGGCTCGGGTCGGTCGTGTTGCTCGTGCCGTATCGGTTGCGCACGGATGCGCGCGCACGCTTCGGCTTGCTCGGCATGCTGCTCGCGCTGATCCCCGTGGCGGCGACCGCGGTGCACGACCGCTTGCTGATCGTCGCGGACGTGGCCGGGCTCGGCTTGCTCGCGCAGGCGCTGTCGTGCCGAAACGATCGGATCGCGAAGCTGTGGCTGCTCGTACGCGCGGCTGCCTCCGTGCTGCTCGCGCTCGCCTACGCGGCCTCGATGCAGCAGCACCTCGATCAACAACGCGCCTTCGACACGATCGCGGACGCTGCGCCGGTGTTCGTGAACAGTCCCTGCTCGTACTACGCGATCCAGCTGCGTCGCTTGCGCGTGCACGAGGGCGGCATGGTGCCGGAGCGTGTGCGCGTGCTCGCGTCCGGCCTCTATCCGCTCGACGTCGAGCGGCGCGATGCACACACGCTGCGCATCCGCGCCGAGGGCGGCTTGCTGCAGCCGCTCGGCAGCTACCGCTCGCCGGGGCAGAAGCCCGCCTGGTTCTCGCCGCTGTACCTGGCGCAGACGCTCGATCACTTTCCCCGCGCGCGCTGGACGTACCGCCGCGGCGACACGATCGCGCTCCGTGATCTCACGCTTCGCGTGAGCAGCGCGCCCGACGGCTATCCGGAGCAGGTGGACGTTCGCTTCCGCACGCCGCTCGCGGAGGTCCCGTTGTGGGAATGGAACGCCGGGCGCTATCGCCGCTTCGCGGTGCCTGCGATCGGAGCGCGCGTGCACCTGGAGGGCACGCACCGTGTCGGCCGCGAGCATCGACCGCCTTGACGAGCGCGCGCGCTCGAGGGGGACAGCGCGGACACGAGCTGACTCCGCGTGACTCCGTCGCCTGCAACTTCGCCAATTACGTCAGAGTTTCCCGACCGACAGCGCAGGTGCGGTCTGGTAGCAAAAGAGACTCCCGTGTTCTCCCGATCGCTCCCACTCCTGTGCTTCGCGGCGCTGCTCCTGGCGACACCCGTACGCGCGTCGGGGCCCGTCGAGCGCATGGTGCAGGTGCTGGTCCAGCCGAACGACGGCGCGCACCTCGTGGTGCGCTGGGGCATCGCGAGCGAGGGCTTCCTGATCAGCCGCGACGGTGGCAACAGCTTCGCAGCGCTGTGCAGCCAGGCGATCGCGCCCAACGAGAAGCTGCGCTCGCTGTCCGGCCAGAAGGTGCCCACGGCCGCGGCCACGCTGATCGACGCCACCGGCAAGCTGCTGGTCGGCCAGCTGAACGGCCTGTGGACCGACGACGGCACGGGCTGCGGCTGGTCCAGGCAGCTCGACCCGGACTGGGTGAATGCGCTGCGGCTCACGGCCAGCGGCGACGTGCTGGCGCTGGTGACCGTGCGTGCGGGGGAGGGCAGCGCGATCACCGCCAGGGCGGAGCTGCGCCGCCGCGACGCGGCCGGTGGCTGGACCCGCGTCGGTCCGCTGCGCCCGGAGCAGCCGATGCAGCGCGTCTACGGAGCGGAGCTGGTCGCGGGCCCCACGCGGCTGTACGCCAGCGCCGCGGTCGCCGTCGGCTCCCTCGACGTGCGCGAGACCTTCCGCGTGTTCGCGTCGGACGACGGAGGCGTGAGCTGGCGCGAGAACCCGGAGCTTCCCAGGGCGCAGCAAGACGGCTTCGTGTTGCTCGCCGTCGATCCGCTCGACGCATAGCGCGTGTTCGCCGCCAACTACCGCGACAGCGCGACCGACACGCTGCTGCTGAGCGAAGACGGCGGCGCGAGCTTCCGCAGCTACGCCGACGTGCGCGAGATCTCGGGCCTCGCGTTCGCCCCGGACGGGCGCCTGTTCGTGGGTGACGCCGGCGACAGCAGCAGCAACACCGCCACCGGTGGGCTGTGGACCGCCGCGCGCACGGGCGAGCCGCTCACGCTGCTGGCCGGCACGCAGTTCGTCGACTGCCTCGACTGGGATCGCGAGGCGAACCTGCTGCGCGCGTGCAAGCGCGATCACTTCGGCACGCTCGATCCCGTGACCGGCGTCTTCAGCGAGCGCGCGCGGCTCGACACGGTGGCTGCGCAGCTGAGCTGTCCCGGCACGGACGTCGTGGCCGCGTGCGGCGCGCAGCTGAATGCGGGCGCGTCTTGGTGCTGCTCCGGACACTACCCGTTCACACCGTTTTGCTCGGCGTACGACGTGACCATCGAGGGGGCGCAGCGCGTGTACTGCGGGCTCGCCGGGCAGGAGTTCGACCGCAACGCGGGCCGTGCTCCGAGGGCCGACAGCGGCACGCCGCCCGCTGCGATCGCGGATGCAGGCGTGACGCGAAGCACGAGCGCGGGCTGCGCGGTTCCCGGATCTTCGCGAGCCGCGTGGCTCGCGCTGTTGTGGATGGTGGTGCTGCGTCGCGCGAGGCCGCGCGCGTAGTCGCCAGCGAGGAGACTGCACATGCGACATGGATTGAGTTTCGCTGCTGTCATCGTGGCGGTCGCGTCGTTCGGCTGCGGGTCGGACGGCGGGGGAGACGGCACCCCCGCCCGCGACCCGAGCACGCTCGGCGAAGAGAGCTGCAAGCCCGGCGAGGCACGCTGCGTCGACAGTCGCGGCGCCGCGCTGTGCCCGGTCAACACCGGCTTCCCAGGCGACAACATCGCGCTGTGCTCGCCGGCGAGCGAGCAGGAAGGCATGTTGCTGCGCTACGGCCCGCAGAGCGTGAACGGCGCACCGCCCACCGCCGAGGAGCTCGCGAAGTACACGATCGCTCCGGGCGCGGAGGTCGAAGACTGCGTCTACGTGCGCACGACCAACCTGCAGGACATGTACGTCAACGCTTATCACGGGCGCATGCGGCCGCTCTCGCATCACTTGATCGTGACCATGGTGCCGGAGGAGCGCGCGGCGGGCCTCGAGATGGGCAAGCTGGTGGACTGCGATCAGTCCGAGGCGCTGGGCGACACCTGGCTGCTCGGCTCGCAGGACCCGCAGATCGACATCTCGGTCGAAGGAGGGAGCGCCGGCGAGAAGTCCGCGAAGGAAGGTGACCCCGAGTACGGCGCCGGCCAGCTGATCAAGGCCAACCAGGTGCTGCGCATCAACATGCACTACATCAACACCTCGGCCGCGCCGATCCTGAAGGAAGCGTGGGTCTACCTCAAGGCCGTGCCCAAGGAGAGCGTGAAGAAGCTGGTCGACATGATCACGTTCTTCCAGGGCTCGATCTACGTGCCGCCGGGAGCCACCGGGGTGACCACGACGCGCGCGGGCTGCGCGGCGCCTACCGACCGCTACGTGAACCTGGTCACCGGACACTTCCACGAGCACGGAACGCGCTTCACCGTCTGGCACGAGAAGCTCGATGGCTCGAGCGAGATGGTCTACGACACCACCGACTGGGACGTGCCCGGCAACGCCTTCTACACCTACCGCGTGAAGAACCCGGCCCTCGATTCCATGGACACGGTGTGGCACGCGAAGTCTGGCTACCTGTTCGTGAAGCAGGGTGAGAAGCTCACCTTCCAGTGCGAGTACAGCAACCCGAGCTCCACGCCGGTGCGCTTCGGCGAGCTCGGCAAGGACCAGATGTGCAACATCTTCGGGCTCTACTACCCGACCGACGGCGGCCCCTGGAGCTGCGCCTGCGCGGGCACGATCTGCCTCGCTACGCAGTGAGCTCGAAGTCGACGCGCCCGTAGGTGGCGTCGACGACGGCGCGCGCGCCGAACAACAGCGGTGTGTTCTCCGCGACGTGCCCGAACGGAGCGTCGCGCAACAGCGGCACACCCAGCACGCCGAGCTGCTCGGCGAGCACGTCGTCGGCGCTGACGCCC
>DASUME010000686.1:0-5302 GCA_036277895.1 Polyangiales bacterium | reverse complement strand
GATCGATCGCGCCAAGACCGCGTTCTTCTCCAACGTCTCGCACGAATTCCGCACGCCGCTCACGCTGATGCTCGGGCCACTCGAAGACGCCCTCGCCGATGCGGCGACGCCGCTCGCCGCCAGCCAACGCGAGCGCATGTTGCTCGTGCAGCGCTCGGGGCTGCGCCTGCTCAAGCTCGTCAACACGCTGCTCGACTTCAGCCGCATCGAGGCGGGCCGCGTGCAGGCCTCGTACGAAGCGACCGATCTCGCCGCCGTCACGCGCGACCTCGCGAGCACGTTTCGCTCCACCGTCGAGCGCGGCGGCCTGGCGCTGCAGGTCGCCTGCGAGGCGCTGCCGGAGCCGGCCTGGGTCGACCGCGAGATGTGGGAGAAGATCGTGCTCAACCTGATCTCGAACGCGTTCAAGCACACGTTCGCGGGCACGATCCGGGTCGCGCTGCGCGAGGTCGACGGCGAGGCCCAGCTGACGGTGGCCGACACCGGCGTGGGCATCCCCGCCTCCGAGCTGCCGCGCCTGTTCGAGCGCTTCCACCGCGTACAGGGCGCGCGCGGGCGCAGCTACGAGGGCAGCGGCATCGGGCTCGCGCTCGTGCAAGAGCTGGCCAAGCTGCACGGCGGCACCGTGCACGTCGAGAGCGAGCTGGAGCGCGGCACCACGTTCACCCTGCGCATCCCGCTCGGCCACGCCCACCTGCCGGACGAGCGCCTCAACGCGGGGCGCACCATGCTGTCGACCGCCACGCGCGTGGAGGCCTTCGTGCACGAGGCGTCGGGCTGGGTCGGCGATGGAGCCGCTGCGCTGCCTGCGCCGTCGCCGTCCGTGCATCCCGCACCGCGCGTGATGCCGCGCATCGTGCTCGCGGACGACAACGCGGACATGCGCGACTACGTACGCCGCTTGCTCGATGACCAGTACCGCGTCGACGCCGTGATCGACGGCCAGGCCGCGCTGACGGCGGTCCAGGCCGAGCTGCCCGACCTCGTGCTCAGCGATGTGATGATGCCGGGGCTCGACGGCTTCGGCCTGCTGCGCACGCTCAAGGCGGACCCGCGCACGGCGAACGTACCGGTGATCCTGCTCTCGGCCCGTGCCGGGGAGGAGGCCACGCTGGAGGGCCTGCAGGCGGGCGCCAGCGACTACATGGTGAAGCCGTTCTCCGCGCGTGAGCTGCTGGCGCGGGTGGAGGGCGCGCTGCGCACCGCGCGTGCGCAGCTCGATGCGCTGAACGAGCGCGCGCGCCTGTCCGCCGTGCTGGCCTCGCTGCAGGAGGGCGTCGTGCTGCAGGACAGCGACGGCAACGTGCGCTTCTCCAACAGCGCCGCCAACCGCTTGCTGGAGCTGAACGACGAGCAGCGGGCTGGCCGCGTCGCGCTCGACCCGGAGTGGCGCCTGCGCGGCGACGACGGCGCGCCGGTTCCGAGCTCCCAGCTGGCGGCAGCGATCGCGCTGCAGACCAAGCGGCCCATCACCGGCCAGCTGCTCGCCGTCGACCGCGCCGACGGCGCGACCACCTGGCTGCACGTGAACGCGCAGCCGATCGCGGACTCGGACGGCGCGATCGCGGGTGTAGTGACCTCGTTCTTCGACGTGACCGCCGAGCGCGAGCGCGAGCTGGAGGTGCGCGCGCGCGCCACCTTCGCCCAACAGCTCATGGGCATCGTCTCGCACGACCTGCGCAACCCGCTCAACGTGGTGCTGCTGGGCACGCTGCACCTGCTCAAGCGCGAGGAGCTCGGCCATGGCGCCACCACCAACCTGCGCCGCATCCAGAACGCCGCCGAGCGCGCGGTGCGCCTGGTGCGCGACCTGCTCGACTTCACGCAGGCTCGCCTCGGCAGCGGTATCCCGATCACCCCGCGGCCTGCGGACCTGAGCGAGGTCGTCGAGCAGGTGCTGATCGAGCTGCGCACCAGCCACCCCGACCGCGACCTGCGCTTCGAGCCGAAGCACGACGCCCACGGGAGCTGGGACAGCGATCGCCTCGCGCAGGTGGTGCACAACCTGATCAGCAACGCGATCAAGTACGGCGAGGGCGACGTGCAGGTGAGCGTGCTCGAAGTGCCCGACACGGTCCAGCTCGAGGTCCACAACCACGGCACGCCGATCGACCCCGAGCTGCTACCCCGCGTGTTCCAGCCGCTCGCACGCGGTCACGACGACAAGGCCCGCCGCACGGGCAGCATCGGCCTCGGCCTGTTCATCGTCGACCAGATCGTACGCGCCCACGGGGGCGAGGTGACCGTGAGCTCGACCGCGCAACACGGCACCACCTTCACCGTGCGACTACCGCGTCAGTTCGTGTCCTTGGCGGGCTCGTCGCCGGCGTAGCCGATCGCCTTGAGCTGCTCGCGTAGGGTCTCGTCGATGGTGGCGTTCTGCTTCTCGAGCTTGGTGCCCTGGCCCTGCTCGCCCTTGAGCCACACGCGGCGATCGCGCGCGCCCAGGAACTGGCCGAGCATGATCGTCGTGTAGCGCGCGGCGATCGGGTACTTGTTGCGGTCGAGCTCCTTCTGCTCGGTGGGGTCCGTCTGTAGGTCGAAGAACGTCATGTTCAGGCCGCGCAGGATGAACTTCCAGCGCCCGCTGCGGATCACGCGCCGGTCGTCGAGGAAGTCGCTGAACGCGACCGGCATCGGGTTCTGCGCGCCACCGCGCAGCCACGAGAGCAGGCTCGGCGCCTCCAGCGTGTTGGGTGCCGGCACGCCGGCCGCCTCGGTCACAGTGGCGAAGATGCTCTGGCTGCTGGTCGCCTGCTTGATGCGCGTGCCCGCGGGCACCACGCCCGGGAAGCGCACCACGTACGGGATCCAGAGCAGATCCTGGTAGACCGTGTGACCGTGGCCCCACGAGTTGTGCTCGTTCATCTCTTCGCCGTGATCGGCGGTGATCACGAAGATGGTGTCTTCCCACAGCCCGAGCTTCTTCATGCGCTGCACGAACAGGCCGAGGTAGTGATCGTGGTAGCTGACCAGGCCCGAGTAGAGATCCTTGAGCCGCTGCTTGTCGGCGTCGGTGAGCGTGATCTTGGGCGGCGAGCGCTTGGCGTTCTCCAGCTGCTCGGCGGTCTTGCGCGGCGCGATCTGCCCGCTGTATTCGCCCTTGGCGTACAGGCTGAGGAACTCGTCCGGCGGGTCGTACGGCACGTGCGGATCGATGGTGTGGATGTACGCGAAGAAGCGCGTGTCCTTGTTCTTCTCGATCCAGTCGCCCGCGTCCTTGAACACGCTCTCGGCGTGCGTGCTCTTCTTCTCGCGGATGTAGTTGGTGTACTTGTCCCAGCCCTGATCGAAGCCGAACTTGTCGGACACGTAGCCGTTGGCGATGTAGCCGGCGGTCTTGAAGCCCGCGGCCTTGAACGACTCGCCCATCAGGATCGCGCCGCTCGACAGCAGCGCGCCGTCGGTCTTCGCGCCGTGCGTCGCGGGATACAGGCCCGTCAGCACCGAGGCCGTGGACGGCTTGGTCCAGTTCTCGGGCGCCTGCGTGGCCTCCAGCACGGCGCCTTCCTTCGCGATCGCGTCGATCGCGGGCGTCTGCTCGCGCGCACCGGGATTGAACGCCTTGAGCGAGCGCGCGCGCTGGGTGTCGATCAGCACCACGATCACGTTCTTGGCCGTCTTGGGTAGCTTCGGCAGCTCCTTCTTCGGCAGCAGGATCATCGGCGTGCTCCAGGCCGCGCGCCCGCTGCCCACGTCGCCCTCGATCGCGAGCTCGACGCGGCAGAGCTTGCCGGCGAACGCCTTGAGGTCGAGCACCTCGTCGCGCCAGGTGGTCTTCAGCTCCGCGCGCAGCAGCTCCTTCGACGTACCGCCCTCGGGCGTGACCGTCACCCGCGCGGTCGCGCCCTTGCCGGTGGGTGCGCCCTTCTGCCCCGCGATGCCCACACCGAAGCCGAGCTTCGCGTCCTTTGGGATGTCGAGGTAGTACGTCAGCGTGGTCGGCGAGCGCACCGCCAGCGCGCGCCGCTGCGTGCCGCCCACGGACTGCTCTGCGCGCAGCTCCGCGAAGTGCGGCGGCGCGAACGTGCCGGCCGCGGGCGTGCCCTTGATCACGCGCACGCTGGCCACCGCCGCCGCGCGCGCCTCGCCGTCCTGCTCCACGGTGCCGCCGAAGCGGAACATCAGCCGGTTCTCGCCCGCCACCACCTTGTCCGCGGCCACGGCGACGTCGTAGTCCTTGAAGTCGGTGCCGGTGAGCTTCACGGCGGGCAGCGCCTGGTTGTTCATGTACGGCGTGACCACCTGCGTGCCGACCGGCTTCATGCGCATGCGCAGCGTCAGCGGCTCCGCCTTCTCGCTGAAGAAGTAGATGCGGCTCGAGTCGCCGACGGCGTAGTTGAAGCGGTCGGCGCTGGTCGCGCCTTCCTTGCCCCAGCCCGAGCGCCACTCGCCGAACGTGAACTTGTGGCGCGCCGGCGTGCCGAGCTCGATGTACAGGCCCTGGTGATCGATCTCCGCCAGGTGCGCGTGCTCCCACAGATCGAAGTGCTTTTCGTGCTGCGCGAATGCTGCCGGCTCGGCGCCCGCGGGGGGCCCAGACTCCGCGGGGCTCTGCTCGGCGTTGGCGACTTCCTTCTTCTCATCACACGCCTGCAGCGCCCCGATCGTACAGATCAGCAACGGCAGGAACCACGGCTGCTTCATGGCTACCCTCGACACTCGCGGCTGCACAGCGCGAGCGAAAAACACCGGTCGCGCGCGTGCACGCGTCCCCGTTGGGTCACAACGATGGCACGCCGATCAAGGATTGCGCAGCACCCAAGTGCGACCCGGATGCACCGAGACGAACCGATAGCTGATCGCATCGCCACGCTTGATGGCAAGTTCGTGCACGCCCTCGGGCAGCGCCAGCTTCTGTGGCGGCGCTCCGAGCTCACGGTCGTTCACCACCACGATCGCGTCGGCCAGCGAGGGCGTGGCCTCGACGACGAGCAGCGCCTGCTCGGGCGTCGCGACGTTCGGATCGAGGATGCCGTCGTAGACCGCAAAGCCGTTGTCTTCGGCCGAGATCAGCGAGCCGCCCTGCAGGCGTGGCCCAGGCGGGCCAGCCTTGCTCGGCGCGGCCGGCGCACCGCCGATCGCCTCGGGCATCGCGCCCGGGCCCTCCGCCTCGCGCCCCGCGAACAAGGCCACCGCCGCCAGGCCGAGCAGCGCCACCGTCCAGGCGGCGAGCGTGCTGCGACTTCGCCGAGCCTCGGCGGCCGCCGCGGCAAGCTCGCTGGCGTCACTGAGGTTGGCCTCGCGCACGCGCGACTCGCGCTCCGGGCGAGCCGGCGTCCGCGGCTCGGGAGCGCGCACC
>DASUME010000685.1:0-3678 GCA_036277895.1 Polyangiales bacterium | reverse complement strand
GCGCTCTTGCCCTGGAAGACGCGGCAGTTCGAGTTGTACCCCAGCAGCGCGAACCAGGGGCGGAGCTTGGCCTGATAGATGGTGTGCTTGCCGCTCGCACCCGTCTCCGCGAGCTCGACGACGTGCCCGTGGAAGTGACGCTCTCCGCCCTCTCGGAGCGGGAGGTGCACCGCGAGGGGTTGGCCGAGCAGGTCGTCGATCTGGAGCTTGGATTTGAGCGTGTGCAGCTCGAGGGTGAACTCGTACGGGCGGCCCAGCTCCTCCCTGCCACGGAGGCTGCGTAGCCGCAGGACAGCGGGACCGAGGGAGCTCTCCACGCGAATCGTTTGCTCAGCCATCCTACCCATCCGCTACGTGGTGCAGGAGCGGGGGACCCTGCACGTCGCAGCCTACAGCCGGAAACCACGGCGTCCACGCTCGACGAGTCACCCTTCGGGGTGTTCGCGCTCCGGCTGGCGGGTAGGTGACGTTTTCGCCCTACGCGGGCAGCCGATCATCGTCTTCACCCCCGGCAGCACCGGGGCCAGTGGGCTCGCATGCCGGGAATGCGTGGCGCACGGCGAGCTTCGTGGCACCGGCGGAACCGACGAGGATCGATGTCTCCGCGTTGCTCGTGAGCTCGGCCGTTCCTGAGCTCGAGCACTGAGCCAGGCGGCAGCGCGTCCTACGCGAACGAGACCTGTAGCTCGCCTTCGGCGATCGAGAGGTCCACCGATTCGAGGGGCGAGCCCTCGGCCAGGCGGGTCAGGAACTCGCGGCTCAGGCGGGGCAGCAGCATGTTGGCGAGCAGCGACTCGATCATGCGTGCGCCGCTCTCCAGCTCCGTGCAGCGAGCGGCGAGGAAGCCGGGGACCGCACCGTCGTAGCGGAGCGGGACTCCGTGCTGCTTGGCGACGCGGTCGACGATGCGGTCGAGCTGCAGCTGCACGATCGACGCGATCATCGCGCTGCTCAAGGGGTAGTAGGGGATCGTCAACATGCGGCCGAGCAACGCGGGTGGGAACACCTTCAGCAACGGCTCGCGCAGTGCCTTGGTGAGCGCCTCGGCGTCGGGCATCAGCTCTTCGTCGCTGCAGAGCTTCATGAGTAGGTCGCTGCCCGCGTTGGTGGTGAGCAAGATCAGCGTGTTCTTGAAGTCGATCGAGCGGCCTTCGCCGTCTTCCATCACGCCCTTGTCGAACACTTGAAAGAAGATCTCATGCACGTCGGGGTGCGCCTTCTCGACCTCGTCGAGCAGCACGACGCTGTACGGGCGGCGGCGCACCGCCTCCGTGAGCACACCGCCCTCGCCGTAGCCGACGTAGCCCGGGGGAGCCCCCTTGAGCGTGGAGACGGTGTGCGCTTCTTGGAACTCACTCATGTTGATCGTGATCAGGCTGCGCTCGCTCCCGAACAGCGCCTCGGCGAGCGCCAGCGCCGTTTCCGTCTTGCCCACGCCAGACGGCCCCGCGAGCAGGAAGACGCCGATCGGCTTGCGTGGATCCTCGAGTCCGGCGCGCGTCGTCTGGATCCGCTGTGCGATCAAGTCGAGCGCATGACGCTGGCCTACCACGCGCTGCGTGAGCTTGTCGGCGAGGCCGAGCACGGCCTGGATCTCGTTGCGCACCATGCGACCCATGGGGATCCCGGTCCACTCGCTGACCACCGCGCTCACTGCCTGTTCGTCGACCGCCGGGAACATCAGCGGCGACTCACCTTGCAGCGCCTCGAGCTGGGCCTGCATCGCAGCGTGCTCCGCGAACAGCTTGCCAGCTGCCTCGCTGGAGGCCGCAGGAACTTGGTGGGCGCTGCCCGCGAAGCGACGCATCTCGTCGCGTAACGTGAGCAGGCGAGTGATCAGTGCCTGCTCTTCATGCCAACGCAGCTCGAGCTCACGGAGGCGTCGCCGCTCGTCATGCAGCGCAAGCTCCGCCGATCTCTGGCGCGTTGCGACGTCGAGGCCGACCGCCGCCTCGCGGGCGATGATCGCGAGCTCCGTCTCGATGGCCTCGATCGTGGCGCGGCTATCGTCGACTGCTGCGGGCGCGGCGTGCTGGCTGACCGCGACGCGGGCACAAGCCGTGTCGAGCAAGCTGACGGACTTGTCCGGGAGCTGACGCGCGGGAATGTAGCGCTGCGACAGCTTGACGGCGGCCACGAGCGCACCGTCCAGGACCTGCACGCGATGGTGAGCCTCCAGCGTGGAGACCACACCCCGCATCATGCGTAGTGCCACCGCCTCGTTGGGCTCGGCGACCTGCACGAGCTGGAAGCGACGCGTCAGCGCCGGGTCCTTTTCGATGTGCTTCTTGTACTCTGCCCAGGTCGTGGCGGCGATGGTGCGCAGGTCCCCGCGCGCCAAGGCGGGCTTGAGCAGGTTGGCCGCATCGCCCGTACCCGCCGAGCCGCCCGCGCCGATCAAGGTGTGTGCTTCGTCGATGAACAAGATGATCGGCCGCGGTGATGCTTGCACCTCATCGATCACCTGGCGGAGGCGCTGCTCGAACTCGCCCTTCATGCCGGCGCCCGCTTGCAAGGCGCCGAGGTCGAGCGCGAGCAGCGCGACGTTCTTCAACGGTGCAGGCACGTCTCCGTTTGCGATTCGCAGCGCGAGCCCCTCCACGACGGCAGTCTTGCCCACACCCGCTTCACCGGTGAGGATGGGGTTGTTCTGGCGCCTGCGCATCAGGATGTCGATCAGCTGGCGAGTCTCCGCGTCGCGTCCGACGATCGGATCGATCTCGTTCTTGCGCGCGCGCTCGGTCAGATCGACGGCATAACGGCGCAGCGCCTCTTGCTTCTGCAAGGTCGCGGGTGAGCTGTCGTGCTCTGCGGCAGCTGCGCTGGTGACTTGCGCCGTCTCGGGTGCGTTGCGCAGCAATGCGTCGAAGCGGTCGGCGAGATCGTCGACGGAGATGCGCTCGAACTGCCGTGAGAGCTGCACCAGCCGGCGCGTGAGCTCTGGCGTCTT
This sequence comes from Polyangiales bacterium, assembly GCA_036277895.1. Classification (GTDB taxonomy): domain Bacteria; phylum Myxococcota_A; class Polyangia; order Polyangiales; family DASUME01; genus DASUME01. The sequence continues at coordinate 728 of DASUME010000685.1, read as the reverse complement.
CAGGGCCGCGAAGAGCAGGTGCCCGGTTCGGATCTTGGCGTCGCGAAACAGCAGGGACGTGTACACCCACGCGCGCTCCACCCACAGATCCACCTGCGGAGACAGGTCCCGCACCGCGCTCGCGCCGCGAGGCAGCGTGTCCAGCGCGGACGTCAGATCGGCGGCCAAGCGCGATGCGTCGAGGTCGAACGTCGATACGATGCGGCGCCAGTCGGAGTCTGGGTGCTCCAACAACTGCTGCACCCAGTGCACCGGCTCGAGCTGCGGATTTCCGCGCATCTTGGCAAACAGCGTGCTGCTCTCGATGGTCTCGAAGGCCACCTCGTTCAGCTTCCCGAACAGTGTCTCGCGACGTATCTCGGACATGGGTCCAGTCCTTCCTTCAGCAGCCTGCTGCGATGGGGTCGAGGACCAGCTGGTCCTGCGAAGTGGCCGTCATCTGCGATGGGTCGCCGATGTAGCTGGTCTGTCCGATCCGCCCGGAACGACCCAGTACCGTGGGCTGCAGCTCGGCGTCTTCGATCGTGAGTCGGACGTCCCACGCGAGCTCTGTGCCGACATAGCGCGTCACCAGGGCGACCACGCGTGGCATCAGGTCTCCCTGTGGAAGAAAGCGCTCGTACTTCGCCCGGGGCATCGGGCCCAGGACGACACGAAACTTGTACTGACGCTCCAGCACCTCGGTGCCAGCGCGAGTGCTGACCCCGAGCTCGCCGAGCATGGGCTGC
>DASUME010000684.1:0-14697 GCA_036277895.1 Polyangiales bacterium | reverse complement strand
CTGAAGGGGCGCCTGCAGGCCGACCTGGCCGAGCAGCAGAAGCGCTACGACAACCCGTTCGCGTAATTATTAGGCGAGCAGGCGCTCGAGGTACGGCTTGAGCGCCGGGTGCTCGAACTGAAAGCCGCTAGCGAGCAGCTGGCGCGGCAGCACGCGCGCGCCGCTCAGCAGCGCCACGTCGGCCATCTCGCCCAGCGCGAGCCGTGCGAGCGGGCCCGGCACCGGCATGATCGTCGGGCGGTGGAGCGCGGCGCCGAGCGACTTGGTGAGCTCGGCGTTGGTGACGGGCCGCGGTGCGGTGAGGTTGAGCGGACCCCGTAGCTCCTTGTGATCGAGCGCGTGCACCAGTGCGCGCACCGCGTCTTCGAGCGCGATCCAGCTCATGTACTGCTTGCCGTCGCCGAAGCGCCCGCCGAGGCCGAGCTTGAAGGGCGGCAACATCTTCTTCAGCGCGCCGCCCTCCGGCGACAGCACGATGCCGATGCGCGGGTGCACCACGCGCACACCGGCTGCACGCGCGGGATCGGCGGACGACTCCCAGACCTTGCACACCTCTGCCAGGAAGTCGTCGCCCGGCGTGGAGCGCTCGTCGAGCTCTTCGTCGCCGCGATCGCCGTAGTAGCCGATCGCGGAGGCGCTCACGAACACGCCGGGCTTGAGCGACAGGCCCGTGATCGCGCGCGCGAGCAAGCCCGTGCCGAGCACGCGGCTCTCGCGAATGCGCGCTTTTTTCTCGGCGCTCCAGCGGCCCTCGGCCACGCCATCACCGGCCAAGTGCACGATCGCATCCACGCCCTCGAGGGCCTGGCTGTCGATCGTGCCTCGCTCGGGGTCCCACTGGATCCCATCCAAGCCGTGTTTTCCCGGGCGAACCAGGGGCCGAACGCGCGCCCCCGCTCGTTTGAGCAGCGCGCTCAGCGCCGTGCCGATGAATCCCGAGGCCCCACTGATCGCGATCGTACGCACGTTGGAGACTACCACGTGGACCGCGGCGGCTCCCTTCCCTATCCTTGGCGCCACCATGGACATCCTCTTCGTGACGCCGAGCCTGACCCCCTTTCCGGTCGAAGCCGGACCGGCCGAGGCGAGCGCGGCGCTCGCGAAGGCGCTGCGCAACCTCGGCCACCGCGTATCGATCTGCGCGCCCTATCCCGATGAGCCCGACGCCTCGCTGACCGGGCTCGCGCGCCGGCTCGATCCGCTGAAGGTCGAGATCGACGGACAGCTGGTGCAGGTGAACGTGCACGACGGCCGCTCGGCCGCGGGCATCGAGTGGACGTTGCTGGAGCACGCGTCGCTGTTCGACCTGTACGAAGACGGCGAGCGTGGCCTCTACGCGCAGACCGTGCTCGCGCACGCCACCATCGCGCTGCTGGCGCGCGAGCGCGCGTTCGATGCGGTGCACTTCCACGGCGAGGAGACGGCGCTGGCGTGCTCGCTGGTGGCGCTGGAGAAGCGGCTGTCGACGGTGTTCAGCGTGTACTCGCTGGCGCCGGCGCTGCGCTTCGACGCCGAGCTCGCGCGGCGCTTCGGCTTCGACCCGCTGATCGATCACAGCGGGCGCACGTTCTGCCCGTTGCTGAGCGCGATCTCGCTCGCGCGCCGGGTGTCGACCAGCGCGCCGCAGCGCGTGCTCGAGGCGGACGCGTCGTCGCGAGAAGGCGAAGTGGCGCGCGCGCTGCGCAGCCGCGGTGGCGAGCTCTCCGCGGTGCTGGGCGGGCTCGACTCCGCGGTCTGGAACCCGCTCACCGACAGCCACCTGTTCGCGCGCTACACGCCGCTCGACCTGGGCGGCAAGGGCCGCAACAAGGCGATGCTGCAGAACGAGCTGAAGCTCGAGGTCGATCCCGACGTGGCGCTGCTGGGCGCGGTCGAGAGCGGCCTCGGCGCGGAGCGCGTGACCGCGATCGCGCAGGAGCTGGTGCGCACGGACGTGCAGCTGGTGGTGCAGGTGCTCGACGAGGAAGCCGAGTGCGTGGACCGGTTGATCGCGCTCAGCGAGCGCATGCCGCACCGCCTGAAGGTGCGGCTCGGCGACAGCCAGATGCGCGCGCATCGCATCGTGGGCGCCTCGGACGCGCTGCTGTTGGCGAGCGATCGCTCGGCGCTGGCGATGGCTGCACAGCGCTACGGCACGCTGCCGGTGGTGCGCCGCAGCGCGATCGCCGCCGAGTCGATCGTCGACATCGATCCGAAGCTCGCGAGCGGCAGCGGCATCCTCTACGACCACCACAACAACGAAGCGTTCCTGGCCGGCGCCCGCCGCGCGATCGCCGCCTTCAACCGCGGCCTGCCGTTCGAGAAGCTACGCGCCCGCCTGATGCGCACCGATCACAGCTGGGAACGCGCCGCCCGCGCCTACGAGCACATCTACATGCAGGCGGGCGACATCCAGGCCGCCTAGCTAATTAGTCGTTGACGTTGACGTTGACGTTGACGTGATCATTGACGGCGACGTGAACGGCGACGCCCCCCCGGCAGCCAACCTCAAGCCCGCCGATCCGCGACCACGTCGCCGTCAACGTCAACGTCAACGCTCACGTCCGGTGAGGCGTGGCTGGTCGGCTAGTCTCGGAAATTCGTGAACTGGAGGTCGACCTCGAAGTCCTTCGCGCGCACGGCGGCGATCACTTCTTGCAGGTCGTCCTTCTTCTTGCCGGTGATGCGCAGCTGCTCGCCCTGGATCGAGGCGCTGACCTTGTACTTGCCGTCCTTGATGAACTGCGTGATCTGCTTGGCGTGCTCCTTCGAGATGCCGGCCTTGAGCTTGATCAGCTGCTTGAAGTGACCCTTGGAGCCCGGCTCCAGCTTCTGCGGATCGAGCACGCGCTGGCTGAGCTTTCGCTTGGCGAACTTGTCGCGCAGCACCTGCAGCACCGCCTCGATGCGATCCTGGCTGTGCGAGCGCAGCACGATGCCCTCTTCGGTGCGCTCGGCCTCGCTGTCGGTGCCGCGAAAGTCGAAGCGCGTGGCCAGCTCTTTCTGGGTCTGCTGCAGCGCGTTGTCGATCTCGGGCTTATCGAGCTCCGAGACGATGTCGAAGGTCGGCATCAAGTTCCTCCCGCGGGTAGTTTGGCATCACTCGGGCGCACGTACAGCGGCTCCAGCGACGCCAGGTCGCTTGGCCCGTCTCCCGCAAAGGCGCGCGCGGCCTCATGGGCCAGAACCGCCGCGCGGGGCACGTCGCAGAGCCTGGGGGCGCGCGTGAAGGACAGCCCGGCTGAGAAGTCGGGGTAGCGCTCGGCGCCGTCGCCAGCGAGCACCACGGGCCCGAACGCGCCCAGCCGCGCAGCCGCTTCCGCCGGCAGCGCATGGAACGGCGCGATGCGCTCCTCCAGCCCCTCGGGGCCGTACGCGTACAGCGCGCAGTACAGCTCGCCCTTCTGCGCATCGACCGCGATCGCACGCAGCGCCCCTTCCGGCATGCCGCCCGCGATCACGCGCAGCGAGCACAGTCCGAGCAGCGGCTTCCCCTCGGCCAGCGCCAGGCCCTTGGCCGTCGCCACGCCGATCCGCGTACCGGTGAACGACCCCGGGCCGATGCCCACCGCGATCAGATCGAGCTCGCGTGCCGGCACACCAGCCTGCTCGAGCGCCCGCGCGACGTGTGGCAGCAACGTCTCGCCGTGGGTCGCCCGCACCGAGGCGCTCCACTCCGCCAGCAGCGCCCCGTCCCGCAACACCGCGACCGTTCCCACGAAGGTCGACGTATCCATCGCCAACACACGCATCGAGCAGGCGCTCCTGCCACCTCTCTCTTGCCCCCGCAAGGAGACCTAGCTATTGCTGCGCATCCAATGCTCGGCCTGCTGACACCGACGGACCCCTCCTGGGTTCGGGCCGCCGAGGCCGACCTCCCCGGTCTGCTCTCGGATCACGCGCATTGTGAGCTCAAGGCCGCGGTCAGCGCGCTGTCGCTGATCAGCCGCTTCGGCGCCGAATATCCGCCCCTGGTGGACGCACTCTCGCAGCTCGCCCAGGAGGAGACGGCGCACTTTCGCGCCGTCCAGGCCGAGCTCGATGCGCGCGGGCAGAGCCTCGGGCGCGCGGACGCGGATGGCTACGTCAACGCGCTCTGGAACCTCACCAAGCCCGAGCGCGCCCGCGTGCACGTGGTGCTCGATCGGCTGCTCGTGAATGCCCTGATCGAGGCGCGCTCGTGCGAGCGCTTCAAGTTGCTCAGCGAAGGACTTTCCGACCCACAGCTCGCCGCCTTCTACCGCGGCCTGATGGAGTCCGAGGCGCGGCATTATCGCCTCTTTTGCGGACTGTCCGAGGAGCTGTTTGGTGTCAAGATGGCGCGCGCTCGGCTCTCCGAGCTCGCCGGTCGTGAGGCACAGGTAGTGAGCCGGCTGCCGCTGGGGCCGAAGGTGCACGGATGAGCGCGGAGTCGGGTCAGAGCAACTTGAGGACGATCGGGAGCGCCATCCTTTTGGCGATGTTCATCCGTATCGTCCTGTTCGAGGCGTTCGAGATCGAGGGACCGTCGATGGAGCCCTCGTTGCTCAACGGCGATCGTGTGGTCGTCGCCAAGTTCACGTATGGGCTGTTCTTGCCGTTCATGAACGAGGCGGTCGCGAGCTGGGGCTTCCCCAACCCGGGCGACGTGGTGATCGTGCGCAGCCCGCGCGACAACGTCGACATCGTCAAGCGTGTGATCGGCCTGCCGGGCGACACGCTAGAGCTGCGCGACGGCGTGATCTATCGCAACGGCAACGCGATCCCCAACGTGAGCCAGGGCAGCTGCCGCGACCGCGACGACGCCGGCCCGTTCGGCTGCGAGTGGGTCGAGGAGAAGATCGGCAGCCACGTCTACCGGATCAGCCGCAACCTCGACTCGATCCGCACCACGCGTGCCGCGATCACCGTCGAGCCGGACCGGATCTACGTGCTCGGCGACCACCGCGACCGCTCCAACGACAGCCGCGCGCTCGGCACCATCCCGATATCACGCGTCAAAGGCAAGGTGCTATCGATCTACTGGTCGAGCGAAGGCGGCGCCGCCGGCTGCGCCTCGGTGGACGGTTTGCGCACGGATCGCCTGTTCAAGCTGGTCGATTGAGTACGCCTGCCTGCTTTTCTCGGGCCCCCCAGGCACTAGACTAGGCGGCTCATGAACGTGGGCGCTTATCATCAGGAGATCCGGTCCCGCCTCAACGACGAGGTGGGCACGATCTACCGTGACGCGCCCGACAAGGTCGCGCTGCTCTACCCGAGCCCGTACCACGTGGCGATGTCATCGCTCGGGTACCAGACCATGTACCGCGAGATCAACAACCGGCCCGGCTGCGCGGCCGAGCGTGCGTTCTTGCCCGACGACGTCGACGCACACGTCAAGGGGCGGCTCCCGCTGCACTCGTACGAGTCGATGCGGCCGGTCAGCGACTTCGCCGTGATCGGCATGTCGGTGGCGTTCGAGCTGGAGCTCGCGGGCGTGGTGCAGAGCCTCACGCTCGCCGGCGTGCCGGTGCTGAGCGAAGATCGCGACGACCGCCATCCGTTCATCCTCTGCGGGGGGCCCCTCACCTTCTCGAATCCACTTCCGCTCGCGCCGTTCGCGGATGCGATCTTGATGGGCGAAGCGGACGAGACCATCCATCTCGCGCTCGACATCCTGTTCAGCACGCCCGACCGTGCGGAGCGCTTGCGGCGGCTGGCCGCGGAGATCCCGTCGTGCTTCGTGCCCGCGCTGCACGGCGACATGATGCCGCTCGGCGCCAAGTGTACGGACGCGCTGCTGCCGGCGCGCGCGGTGATCCGCACGCCCAACACCGAGCTGCGCAACATGTTCCTGATCGAGGCCGAGCGCGGCTGCTCGCGCGGCTGCGCGTACTGCGTGATGCGGCGCTCGACCAACGGCGGCATGCGCATCGTGCCGATGGAGACCATCCTCTCGCTGATCCCCGAGGGCGTCACGAAGGTGGGCCTGGTGGGTGCGGCGGTCAGCGATCACCCGAAGATCTGCGACATCATCGAGACGCTCGCGGACCGCGGCATCGAGACCTCGCTGTCCTCGCTGCGTCCGGATCGCCTGAACGAGCGCTTCATCGCAGCGCTGCGCAAGGCCGGCCACACCGCGCTCACCACCGCCAGCGACGGCGCCAGCCAGCGCCTGCGCGACACCATCAACCGCAAGACGCGCGAGAAGAACCTGGTCAACGCGGCGCAGCTCGCGCGCGACGCGGGCATGAAGCGGCTCAAGCTCTACATGATGATCGGGCTGCCCGGTGAGCTCGACGAAGACGTCGACGAGCTGATCCAGTTCGGCAACGACATCAGCAAGCTGATCCCGCTCTCACTCGGCATCGCGCCGTTCGTGTCCAAGCGCAACACGCCGCTCGACGGCCTGGAGTTCGCGGGCATCTCGCTGGTAGAAAAGCGCCTGGACCGGCTGCGCCGCGGCGCGCGCGGTCGCTTCGAGGTGCGCGCCACCAGCGCACGCTGGGCGTGGGTGGAGTACGTGCTCGCGCAGGGCGGTGCCGCCGAGGGACGCGCGGTGATGCAGGCCGTGCAGGCCGGCGGCAAGTTCGCGGACTACAAGCGCGCCTTCGACGCCCTGCCCCGGGCCCGCAAGAAGCGCCCGCTGGCCGTCGCCGCGCTCTGAATCGGTGTGCGCCTTGACAATCGCGCATCGTGAGATGACGCTCCTGCTCGGGCGATGAAACGGGAACAGCGCCGAGAGCAGTTGCTGCAGCACGCCCGCGAGGTGTTCGCCGAGAAGGGCTACCACGCGGCGAAGATCGACGACATCGTCGCGCACGCCAGCGTCGCCCGCGGCACGTTCTACCTGCACTTCGACGACAAGCGACGCATCTTCGAGGAGCTGGTGGACGACTTCCTGTCGCGCATCAGCCTCGCCATCGTGCGCATCCGCGTGGACGACCCGAGCCCGCCGCTGACGCAGCTGCACGACAACGTGTACCGCGTGCTCGAGGTCGGGCTCGGGGATCCGGGCATGACCAAGATTCTGCTCAAGAACGCGGCCGGCCTCGACTCGGACTTCGATCGCAAGGTGCGCGGCTTCTACCGCGCGATCGAGGAGCTGCTCGCGCTCAGCCTGCTCAATGGGCAGCGCATGGGCCTGGTGGTCGCGGGCGACCGGCGTGTGCTCGGGGCGCTCGCGCTTGGCAGCATCAAGGAGATCTTGCTGCAGTCGGTCGACGGCCGCATCACGGCCTCCGCGCGCGAGCTGAGCCACGAGGTGATGCGCTTCCTGGCCGGAGGCGTGCTCACGCCCGGCCTGGCCGATGCGCCCGCGCGCACGCCCGAGCTCAAGAGCGCACAGCACTAGTGCGCGCCGTCCTCGGCGCGGATCGTGCGCACCGCGCCACTGCCGGATGCCGCCCTTTCTCCGGCGTGCCGAAAAACCTCGGTATGCAGGCGCAAGGTAACGCAGGAACAGCTGCAACAGAGCTGCGATTACCCCGGCGTGGACCCAGCCGCGATCGTCTGATAGACCGGGTGGCACACGGAGATACAGAACGAACGGGCGCGTCTGGTGCCAAAAGTCGGGCCGCGCCATCGTCGTAGTTCCCGTTGCCAGCGTGTCCGCTTAACACCGGAGCCTGGATGTTTACGCTTTCTTTGCGCGCGTCGATCGCGTGCGTGTGCTCGGCCCTCGCCTCGTGCGTCGCGGCAGACACGCAGATCGGCAGCCACCTCGATCCCCTCGAGCTCGCGCACCCTCTTCACGGCGTGTACCACTGGGACGCGCCACGCGGCCCCAGCAACGTCGACGCCTTCGCGGCCTGGAGCGGGCGCCCGATCGAGCTCGCGAGTGCCTACGCTCCCAACTCCACCTGGGACGAGCTGCACGACCTGGGCTGGCAGATGCCCGCCTGGGCGAGCTGGGCTCGCGAGCAGCCAGGACGGCGCATCGTGTACGCGCTGCCGATGCTGATCGAACCTGGAGACACGCTCGCTGCCTGCGCACAGGGTGCGTACGACGTGCACTTCGCTGCGGTGGGCGCGAGCCTCGTCGATGCAGGGCTGACGAACGCGATCGTGCGCATCGGCTGGGAGTGGGACGGCGACTGGTTCGCCTGGAGCTCACGCGGTCACGAGCGCGAGTACGCCGGCTGCTTCCAGAGCGCAGTGCGCGCGATGCGCAACGCGCGGCCCGAAGGCCAGCTGCAGTTCGAGTGGAGCGCGTCGGACGACATCTTCTGGCGCACGCCGGAGCAGATCGCCGCGGCCTACCCGGGTGATGAGTATGTCGACGTGTTTGGCGTCAATGCCTACGACGTCTCCTGGGTGCCGAACAGCTATCCGCTTCCCGGCACCTGCTCGGACGAATGCAAGCGCACGCGCCGCGAGACGGCGTGGAACGACATGATGCGCGGCGTCTACCTCACGCGTGACCTCGCGGCCGCGCACGACAAGCCGATCGCGATCCCGGAGTGGGGCCTGTGGGACCGCAGCGACGGCAACGGTGGCGGCGACAACGCCGACTACGTCGCGCGCATGCACGCGTTCGTGAACGAGCCGAGCAACCGCGTGCTGTACCAGGTGTACTTCGACATCGACTACGTCGATGGTGCCCACCAGATCTCGAACCTCGACGGCAACCAGACGCTGTTCCCGAACGCAGCCGCGAAGTACCGCGAGCTATTCGGCGGCGACTGAGCCGAGCGTGCGGCTACTTGGTGGGCTGGGACTTCTTGACCACCACGCGCGACTTCGACGGCAGCGGTCCGCCGTCCGGGAGCGTGCGGTCGAACTCGTCGGCCTGCTCCTTGCGCGCTTGCTCCACCGCCTTGGGCGGCGCGGGTGTGAGCAGGATCTCGATCATCTGCTCGGGCTTGTCCTTGCTGAGCTGGAACTTCACGTAGCTCTCGTTGAACAACGGGTGCCACGCGTAGACTGCGAGCTCCTGGTCGAGCGGCACGTGCTCGATCGTGAAGAAGCCCTGCTCCGTGGTGACGTCGTAGAACGGGTGCTTCACGGCGACCACCAGGGTCTCGCCGCAGTAGCTGCCGAACGAGCACTGCACGTGCGTCTGCGTCTGCTTGGCCTCGAACTCCTGCGACTCACCGCGCATCAAACCGCGCATGAACGACGAGCCCGGCAGCTGCGGCACCAGCGCCATCTCGCTGCGGTTGGTCAGCTTGATCAGGTCGCCCTTGCGCGCGCCCACCAGCGTGGGCCGCAGGCGGCAGGCGTCGATGAACAGCTCGTGCGTCTTGGGCTCCGCCGGCGGCACCGTCTTCATGCCCGTGAGCGCGATGTGGATCGGCGACAGCCCGCCCGTCTCGTTGTATCGCGAGACCACACGCCGGTCGCTCGCGTCGACCTCGGGGCACGGCTTGACCGAAGGCGGCTTGGCGCCGTGGCTGAGCACCGGCGGCGCGAGCGGCAGACTGGCGCCCTGCGCGAGCTTCACGATGCCGCGCACCGTGCCGGTGAAGGCGCTCGAGTCGAAGCCAGCATCCTGCTTGGCGGCAGCCTGTGGCTTGGCGCCAGCGTCCGGCTTGACCGCCTCGACCGGTGCGCTCTTGGCGCTCGGTGCGGGCGTCTTCTCGGGGGCCTTGCGCGAGCAGGCCACGAGCAGGCCCGCACAGAGAGCAAACTTCGCGATACGCATGCCAGGGAGTCTCAGCCGAAATGCCGCTTCAAGTGAAGAGCTTCGCGGCGGCGTTGGCGATCTCGAGGTAGCCGCTGGGCGCGACGCCCATCTGCAGCACCAGCGCGCCGGCCACCACCATCGCCGTGATCACGTAGCCCGAGCGCATCGGGATCGCGACCTTGGCGCCCTCCGCGGGCTCCCGGAAGAACAGGAACACGAGCACGCGCAGGTAGTAGAACGCGCCCACCGCGCTGGTCAGCGCGCCGAGCACGGCCAGCCACACCATGCCGTCTCCGGCCTGCACGGCCGCCATGAAGATGTAGTACTTCGCGAAGAAGCCGGCGGTGGGCGGGAAGCCCATCAGCGACAGCACCGCGAGCAGGAACGGCACGGCGAGCAGCGGGTTGCGCCGGCCGAGGCCCGCGAGGTCCTCGTAGCTCACCACTTCACGCCCGTGCGAGCCCGCGAACACCAGCGCACCGAACGCGAGCGCGTTCGAGACCGTGTACGCCGCCAGGTAGTAGAGCACCGCCGAGATCGCCGGCTGGCCGATCTTCGACGCCGCGACGAGCCCGATCAGGATGTAGCCCGCGTGTGCGATCGATGAGTAAGCGAGCATGCGCTTGACGCTCGACTGCCCGACCGCGCCGAGGTTGCCGAACACCATCGTCACCGCGGCGAGTCCCGCGAGCACCGGCGGCCAGCCCGAGGCGCCGGACATCATGTCCGCCGACGTCAGCGCCACCAGGAACAGGCGCACCATCACGATGAACACGGACGACTTCACGCACACGGCCATGAACGCCGTCACCGGCGTGGGCGCGCCCTCGTAGGCGTCCGGCGTCCACATGTGGAACGGCACGGCGCTGATCTTGAACGCGAGGCCGACGATGAGCAGCATCAGCGCCATCAACAGCAGGCGCGGATCGGCGGTGCCGTTCTTCACCGCGATCGCGATGCCCGTGAAGTCCGTGTGGCCGGTGGCGCCGTACAGGTAGGCGCTGCCGAGCAGCAAGAGCGCGGCCGCGAACGAGCCGAGCAGGAAGTACTTCATGCCCGCTTCGGCCGAGCGCGGGCTGGTGCGGCGGAACGCGACCAGCGCGTAGACGCCGAGCGACATCGTCTCCAGGCCGAGGAACAGCGTGAGCAGGTCGGTCGCACGCCCGAGCACCATCGCGCCGAAGGCGCTGAACAGCAGCAGCGGGTAGAACTCGCCGCGCTCCAGATCGTGCTCGCGCAGGTAGCCGCCGGCGATCAGCGCCGCGAACGCGCTGCCGACGCAGATGATCACGTCGGACACCAGCGCCAGCTTGTCGGTGGCGAGCCACGGGCCGATGAAGCCGTCGGCCGGCGCACCCACGTAGTCGCTCGCGAACAGCGCACCCGCGATGCCCGCCGCGCCGATCAGGATGGTGGCGGTGGTGGTGGCGAGCTCGCTCTTCTCGTCGACGAACGCGTCGACCAGCATCATCGCCAGGCCACCGAGCACCACGCACAGCAGCGGCGCGCCGAAAACCAACTCGCTCATCGCACGTCTCCGGAGTCGACGCGGGCCGAAGGCCGCGCGAGCAAATCGTTAACCGCCATACCGTTGCGCTGCACGGCGTTCTCGGCCTTCAGCAGGTGGTCTTTGTCGTTGTAGTTGCTGTCGTGCAGCTTGCGGTCGTAGTCGCGCAGGAACGCTTCCACCGCCGGGTTCATCTTGTCGAGGAACAGGCTGGGCGCGAAGCCGAGCACGAACACCATCGCGATCAGCGGCGCCAGCGCGGTGAACTCGCGCTTGCCCACGTCCGCGAGCTCCTTGTTCTCGTCGTTGTCGAGCGGGCCCCAGAACATCTTCAGCACCGCGTGCAACATGTACACGGCCGCCAGGATGACGCCGGTGGCCGCGAACAGCGTGAAGAAGAACGGCGTCGGCAGGTTGCGCGACAGGAACGTGCCGTTGAGGATCATGAATTCGCCGATGAAGCCGTTGGTGCCGGGCAGGCCCACCGAGCTCATGGTGACGATCACGAACAACAACGTGTAGAGCGGCATCACCTTGGCGAGGCCGCCGAACTCGCTGAGCAGGCGCGTGTGCCGGCGCTCGTAGATCACGCCGACGAGCATGAACAGGGCGCCGGTGGAGATACCGTGGTTGACCATCTGCAGGATCGCGCCGCCCACACCCTGACGCGTGACCGAGAACAGCCCGAGCATCACGAAGCCCAAGTGGCTGACCGAGCTGTACGCGACCAGCTTCTTGACGTCCTTCTGCACCCACGCGCAGTAAGCGCCGTAGACGATGCCGATCACCGCCAGCACGCACAGCGTGGGCGCCGCGCGGTGCGAGGCGAGCGGGAACAGCGGCATCGCGAAGCGCACGAAGCCGTAGGTACCCATCTTCAGCAGCACCGCCGCCAGGATCACCGAGCCACCCGTGGGCGCCTGCACGTGGGCATCTGGCAGCCAGGTGTGGAACGGGAACATCGGGACCTTGATCGCGAACGCGAGCGCGAAGGCGAGGAACAAGATCAGCTGGGTCTTGCTGTCGAGCACGACCTCGGTCAGCTGGCGGATGTCGAACGAGTACGTGCCCGAGAGCGTGTGGTAGCTGGTCGCCACGTAGACGATGGCGACGAACATCAGCAGGCTGCCGACCATCGTGTAGAGGAAGAACTTGACCGACGCGTAGATGCGGTCCGCGCCGCCCCAGATGCCGATGATCAGGTACATCGGCACCAGCAGCAGCTCCCAGAACACGTAGAAGAGGAACAGGTCGAGCGCGACGAACGCGCCGATCATCGCCACTTCCAGGAACATGAAGCAGAGCGCGAACTCTTTGACCTTCTTGTCGACGCTGGTCCACGACGCGAACAGCGCGATCGGCGTGACGAAGGTGGTGAGCATCACCAGCCAGAGCGAGATGCCATCGAGGCCGACCGTGTAGTTGATGCCGTAGGCCGGCACGAGCGGGTAGCTCGCCACGTAGTTGTACGTGCCCGCGGTGTAGTCCCCGCTCAGTAGGTGCAGCGAGACCACGAACTCGACCAGCATGAAGCCGACCGACATGTTGCGGATCAGCTTCACGTTCTGGCGCGGCGTGAACAGCAGCGCCCAGACGCCGAGGAACGGCACGCCGACCAGCCACGAGAGCACGGTCTTGTCGAAGTACAGATGAAGCGCGTCCATGTCAGTGAGCCTCTCGCTGCGCCATCGCGCCGGAGTTCTTGGTGCCGCGCGCCGCGGTGGCCGCGGCCTTGGGCGAGATCACCACCTGCTCGTGGGTCGCCATCGTGTTGCCGAAGATGTTGCGCACCTCGAGCGTGGTCTCGACCACGCCGTCGACGCGCAGCTTCGCGTACGGTCCGAGCTGGAAGGTGCTGCCGACGGGCACCTCGACCTCGTCCTGCTTCACCTCGCCGCCCGCGAGCGACAGCGACGATGCCCCGGGCCGAACGTAGAGCTTGCCGCCCTCCAGGCGCGCGCTCGGCACCACCGCGGTATCGCCCTTCACCTTCCAGCCGTCACCGAGGTTGCGCGTGTTGAACTCCGCGCTCTCGCCGTCGCCCAGCGCGAGCACGTAGTTGCCGCGGTTGCGACCGGCGACCTCGAGCAGCTTGATCTCGACGCCGCTGAGCGGGGCGCTGCCCTCGAACGCGTGCGTGACGTCGCGCTGGTCCTTGCTCCACTCGGTCTCGAACGTTCCGTCCGAGTCGAAGTCCCAGCGATACTCGTAGCCGAGCCCGGAGCCGGCCACGAAGTGCACCGCGTCGCCCTTCTCGGCGTGCTCGATGTGCGGGTGCGGGTAGAGCACCCACCAGGTCAGCGCGATGGTGCCGAACGCCATCGAGGCGCCGTACGCATGCACGCGACCGTTGTGCAGCCGCGTGTACGCGAAGCTGCCGCCGGAGATGATGCCCGCCACGAGCTTGGTCGTGCCGTCGACCACGGTGCGGTCGATGCCCGCCGCGACCTGCGCGGACCACGACATCGGCTTGACGATGATCGCGTTGTAGAACTCGTCGACGCGCCACTTGTCGAACAGGAACTGGTGGAACGGCGACAGGTCCGTCGCCGAGTGCCAGGGCTTGTTGTAGTACTTCACGAACGCGAGGCCGATGCCGCCCAGGCCGGCGACCGTGCCCGCGATCAGCGCGATGGTCCCGGTGTTCGCGTCGTGGTGCGCGTGCTCGGCGCCGGGGATGCCGGCCACCACGCCGTGCAGCCACTCGCTCCAGAAGTCCGGCAGGTGCATCCACGCCGGCATGCCCAGGAAGCCGACCGCGATCGCACCGAGCGCGAGCACGATCAGCGGGATCGCCATCGGCGACTCCGACTCGTGCGGCTCGGCATGGCCGTGGCCGTGGTCGTCCTTGTGGTCGTCGGCATGATCGTCATGCCCATGCGCACCATGGCCACCGCGGAACTCACCGGTGAAGGCCAGGAAGTAGAGCCGGAACATGTAGAATGCGGTCCCGAAGGCGGCGAGCGTTAGCGTCGCGAAGATCGCGGTGCCGAGCCAGGGCGCGAACGGGAAGTACCCGCCTGCGTTCAGCGCGCCGTGCAGGATCATGTCCTTCGAGAAGAAGCCGGCGGTGAGCGGGAAGCCCGCGATCGCCAGGCAGCTGATGAAGAACGTGATGTTGGTGATCGGCATCCACTTCTTCATGCCGCCGAGCTCGTTCAGATCCGCATCGCCGTGCGCGTGCACCGCGTGCATCACCGAGCCGGCGCCGAGGAACAAGCAGGCCTTGAAGAAGGCGTGCGTGAACACGTGGAAGATGCCGGCCTGGAACGCGCCCACACCCACCGCCGCGAACATGAAGCCGAGCTGCGACACCGTGGAGTACGCGAGCACCTTCTTGAGCTGGTTCTGCACCAGCGCGATCGAGGCCGCGATCAGCGCCGTCAGCGTGCCGGTCACCGCGATGATCGCCATCGTGGTCGGCGACACCGCGAACACCGGCGACAGCCGGCACACCAGGTAGATGCCGGAGGTCACCATCGTGGCGGCGTGGATCAGCGCGCTGACCGGCGTGGGGCCGGCCATCGCGTCCGGCAGCCAGACGTACAGCGGGATCTGCGCGCTCTTGCCGGTGCAGCCGATGAACAGACAGAAGGTGGCCGCGGTCGCGATGCTCATCGTGCCG
>DASUME010000683.1:0-3465 GCA_036277895.1 Polyangiales bacterium | reverse complement strand
CTGCAGCTGCGCGTGCTCGACGCGGATCGCCTCGCGCTGCACCGCGAACAACGCGGGCAGCCACTCGGACTCGAACACGTCGACCACCGCGTCGATCACCACACCGCGCTCGAGGCCGCCGATCAGCTTGCCCGCGCAGCGCACCGCCAACCGCCCTGGGCCAGTGACGTGCACGATCGGATCGTAGGTCCAGTTGGGCACCAGGCTGCGGCCCCCCCAGGTGGGCGCGAGCCACGCGGGCCCCGAGTGCGCGACCCCCCAGATGCGCAGCCGGTCCTCCTCCACGTGCGCGCCGATCAGCGCGGTCTCGAAGGCGGTGGCCGGGCACAGCCGCCGCAGCTCGTCCTCGTGCAGCGGGCGCGAGGGATCGAAGCGCAAGCGCAGTACCCCCTGGTTCGGCACGCCGCCCTCGGGCAGGTCCTGAAACGGCGTCAGCAGCAGGCGAAAGCGCGTGGGGCGCCCCTCCTCGGACGTCATCGACGCCTGGTACGCGGTCGCGAGTGCCTCGGCGAACAAGCCCGAAGGCAGAGGCAACGTGCGCCCCTCCGGCCAGCGCGCCTCCACGTAGCGTGCAAGGTCGGGAGGATACGCGTGTTCACGGTGCATGGGACCCGGCCAGCGTAGTACGCGGCCTTCCCCGGGACAGATCGAAAAATCGCGCTCAGCGCATCGATCGGGGCTCCAGGGCGGCGCGCAGCGCAAGCTTGGCGCGGCGCAGGCGGCTGTACGCCGTATTGAGCGGCATGCCCAGCCGCTGTGCGATCGCGGAGGCGTCGAGCTCGTGCCAGTACGAGAGCTCCAGCACGTGGCGCATCGGCGGCGGCAGCTCGGCGACGGCGCACTCCAGGCGCTCCAGCTCCTCGGCGTGCACGCGGCGCAGCGTGGGCGAGCTGGCCGGGTCGCGCACGGTGGTCACGATCTGCATCGGTGCGCTGCGCGCGCGCTGGTAGTGCATGTAGAGACGATTGCGCGCGATCGCGAGCAAGAACGATCGGAAGCTGGCCTGCGCGCGGTAGCGATGGCGCGCCTCCACACACGCGAGCAGCGTGTGCTGTACCAGGTCCTCCAGCTCGACCTCGCTGGCGACGCGCGCGCGCAGGAAGCCGTGCAGCGCCGCGAAGTGCCGACGGATCAGCTCGTCGCCCGCGCCGGGATCGCCCGCCCCCCAACGGCTCAGCAGGCTGGCGTCGCTCTGTTCCATCATCCCCTGCGCTCTAGCACCGTTGCAGCGCGGAGCCGCGGGGCGCTCACCCCCAGTAGCCGCTCAGGTTCAACCAGCGTGTCGGGTCCGCGACGCCCTCGCTCACGAACCAGTCGAGCCCCTCCGTGCTGCCATCGAGCTGGGCTTCGCGCGCGCGCGCGCAGGCAACGCCGTGTTCGCACAGGCTACGCGCGAACTCCTCGCGCGCGGCTCGCAGCAGCGCTCTGCATGTGCCGTGCTCGCCGTCCGCGAAGGCGATACTGGCCGCGAGCATGCGCATGCGCGCCGGCATGCTGCCCCGACGCTCGAAGGCCTGCTTCCAGCGCGGCTCGCGCGTGTGCACGTAGAGCGCCGCCGCACATCGTGCGCGCTCGAACGTGGTGCTCTCGCGCAGCGTGCGGCTCTGCAGCGCGAGCTCCCAGCGCAAGCTCCGGCAGCCCGCCGCGAGCTGCGCGTATGCGGCCTGCGGCTCCCCGCGGTACAGGTGCGTCGACACCACGCGGCTGAGCGCGATGTGATCGAGGAACGGCATGCGCGGCCGAGGCACGGCGAGCAACGCCAGCGCATCGTCGGGCCGGTCCTCGAGCAACATCACGAGCGGCGCCGAGATCACGCGCATCGGGTGCGCGTGTCGCTGGCGCACGCGCACGACCTCGACCAGCGCGCGCAGTCTCCCGCTCAGCTCCAGCGCGTGATCGAGCGCAAAGGCCGCCCACTCGCGCTCGAACTGCGTGCCCGGGCAGGCGGCCAGCAGCGCGTCCGCCCGCTCCAGCGGTGCGATCGCCGCATGCGGGCGCCCCTCGCTGTGCAGCGCGACGATGCCACGCACGATCAGCAACAGGGCCGTGTCGTACGCGCTGCCGCTGGCCAGGGTCTCGGCCTGACGCAGCAGCGACTCCGTGCGCGCAGCCGGTCCGTCCGCCACCGTGCGCACGACCGCCTCCATCGTGAGCGCCATCATCTTCTCACGCGGCCCGGCGCGCATCGCCTCGCGGCAGTACAGGTCGTGCGCGAGGCTGCTCTGCACGGGATGCGTGAGCCACAGCTCACGATAGACCGTCTCCAGCCAGCGCAGCCGCTCTTCATGCGCCCCGTGCGCGGAGTGATCGACGCGCCGCAGCGCGAGCAGCGTCTTCAGCCGGCTCGGCACCAGCGCCAGGTTCGCGGCCAGCGTCGAGCGCGGCAGCGCGACGCCGCTCGCGGCCAAGCCCTGCCACAGCAGCGCGACTCCGCGCTCCACCTCGCCCGCGCGCACGAGCTGCTGAGCGGCGAGGCGCAGGGAATCCGCGGCGAGGTAGTGCTGCGCGGCCTCCGCATGCCGTCCGGCGAACGCGAGCACGTCCGCCAACCTGCGCCGCTCGCCGTGGCCGAGCGAGAGCGCAAACGCGAACAGATCGGCCGCGCGGCTCCACGCGAGCTGAGCGCACGCCAGCTCGGCCGCCTGCAGCGCAAGCCGCGCCGCGCGTTCATCCTCACCGGCCGCACGCAGGTGCTCCACGCGTCGCAGCGGTGCATGCAGCCCGAGCTCCTCCATCCCGTTCGCGATCCGCAGGTGGAGCGCCCGCGCACGCTCGGGCGGCACGCGCACACGGTCGCGCACGCGGTCGTGGTAGGGCTCGAGGCAACGTTCCCCCGCGAGATCGCGGAAGCGTACGCCGCGCATCGTCACCAGCTCCAGCGCCGCAGAGAATGGCGCGTCCGCGGCCCGCAACGCGAGTGCGATCGGCAGCGGGTGCCCCGCCACCGCGAGCAACTCCAGCAATGCCTGCGCGCCGCGGCTGCCGCGCTGGAGCCGCAGGTCCAGCAACGCATCGACCTCGCGCAGCGCCGGGTGCGCGCCCGCGAGCGCGGCCTCCACCAACAGGAACGGCACGCCGCGCGCGCTGGCCAGCAGCACCTCGTCGACGTGCTCCGCGAGCTGACTCGCCAGCGCGCGCGCATCGGGCACCGTCAGCGGCTCGAGCGCGAGCTGCTCGATGGAACACAGCGACGGCGCGAGTTGCCGCGTCCCGAGCAACCCCGACAGGAACGCGTTCGTCTGCGCCTCCTCGCGGCGGTAATTGCCGACCAGCAAGATCGGCAGGCCGGTCCCGGGCGCGAACAACACCTCCAGCAGCGACAAGCTGTCCAGATCCGCCCACTGCAGGTCATCGACCAGCAGCAGGATCGGGCGCGCGAGCTGCAGCAAGCGTGAGCGCAAGGCCTCGAACGCCTGCCGACGCTCGTGCGCCGGCGCGAGCGGCAGCTGCGCGAGCAGCGGCTCG
>DASUME010000682.1:0-3814 GCA_036277895.1 Polyangiales bacterium | reverse complement strand
CGCGCGCAGACTCTCGGCGAGCTCCTCGAGGCGGTCCTGGGCGAAGTCCTCGCGCGGCTGGCCGTAGCAGGGGCGCACCGCGGCAAGAGGCACCGAGATGACCTTCTGCGTCTGGTGCTTGCGCGCCTCGCGGCCCGCCTGGGCACGCCTGGCGGCTGCGCGAAGATCGTCGACGCGCTCGCTCACTTGCCACCTCGGCGATGCTCGTTGCCCGAGATGTTGTCCGCCTCGTCGCGCAAGGCGTCGACCAGGCTCGTCAGACAGCACTCGTCGTACTGCGTGCCGCGGGTCTTCGCGTCGTAGTCCGCGATTCGGCCGAGGTAGGCGACGATGGCGTCGCGCTCGGCGTTGCGGGCGGCGGCTTCGACCTGCTCGCGGTAGGCAGCGATTGTCGTCAAGGACGAGCCGGCGCGCATCATCGCGTCGCGTGCGATCTTGTTGTTGACCTCGCGGTCGTTGTCGTTCGGTTCAGCCACCGGACGCCTCCTCACGCAGGCGGTCCAGGACCGAGCCGATGAACTTCGCCGAGCAGTCGCATGCCGCAGCGCGCCCCTCGGGCAGGAGCGCTTGCTCGACCTCAGCCAGCACCTTCGCGCGCTCGTCGGCGCGAATGCGGCGTTCGGCCGCTGCGCTCAGGACGATCCGATTCGTCTCCGCGTACAGCTTCTCCTCGGCGGCCTTGACCTTCGGGTCCGTGGCCGCCAGTTCCTTGAGCTCGCGCTCCAAGCCGACGTAGTCGAACGGTGGTCGACGCTTTGCCATCACCGCACCTCCCGTGCGCGCGCGGCTAGTTCGTCGAGCTTTGCCCACGACTCATCGTGGCCCATGCCGTGATCGCGGATGTGCTGGACCAACTCGTCGACCGTCTCGTGCATCGCAACGGCGGCCGGGAACTTCGCCAGGATGGTCTGCGGGTACGGCTCGTTTTCGCGTAGCCACGTGGACTGCGCCCACGTCAACGCGTCCACCAGCACCTTGCCCGGCTCGATCGCGGCGGGTGCGGTCAGGCGATAGGCGACTGCCCTGAGAGCCGCGCGCATGCCCTCGGACCAGCAGAAGCTTTCTTCTGTGTACTCGCGGGCGTTCTGACGCACCCAGTTGTCGTAGGCGTTGTCAGCCGTGTCGTAGTCGCGCTCAGTCCACTCCGCCGCCGCTTGCTGCTCGGCCTCCGGCGCGGCTACGACGCGGGTACGCTCTAGCAACTTGTACAGCGTCACTACCGAATCCTTCCGCTCCTCACGGTTGTGCATGTCGGCCATCGCGACGGCAATCGCCTGGCACTCTCCGTTCGTCAGCTCGACCCGCCCGCCTGCGCGACGGGCGACGAAGTCCTGCAACGCACGGCGCATGTCCTTGTGTCCCTCGTAAGACTCCAACGGGAGCACGGCCAGATAGAACTCGCGGCATGCTCTGAGCACCTCCTCCTCGCTCACCTCCGCGCCCGAGTCCGCGCGCTGCGCCAGCGCCACCCGTAGCTCGGCCGCGCACCGCGAGAGGTCGGGCTTGCCCTGCTTCTTGCGACGCTCGTCCCAGTAGTCGGGCAGCGCGGCGATGTCGGTGGGGGCGTCGGGCTGGGGCTCGGCGGGGGCGAGCTTGAGCAGACGCAGCGCTTGGGCAGCGCGTCCGACGAGCGCGACCAAGTAGATGGTCGAGCCCGTGCCGATCCACTCGCCTGCGGCGACACAGCGACGCACCTCGGCGAGCACCTCCTCGTCGCGCTCGCTGAGCGCGAAGCCGAGTTCGTACCCATCCAGCGCCGCGCGCAGGAACTGCGCCACGCCCCACGTCGAACCGAACGTCTTCTGCGCGTCGCGCTTGACCACGTAGTAGTCGAGTGCGCGTTGGATCATGTCCTCGGTCGGCTCCACGTCTCTCCCCCCCCGGTCTCATCAGCGCTGTCAGCAACAGCGGACCTGCCTTGCGCAGGTTTCGACCTTGCTCAGAAGGGGATGTTGTCCTCGGCCTGCTCGTGCTCCGGGGCGTAGCCGTCGTCGTAGCTACGCTGTGCCTGGCCGTTCGTGCGCGGCGCGGCTGCAGCGCCCGCCGTGGGTGCGGGCTGGGCACCGTACTTCTGCTTCGAGGCGATCGCCTTGCCGCGCATCTTGGCCGCGAACGCTGCCTTCTGGGCGGCGTTCATCTGGTTCTTGAGCATCAGGCGCGAGCGGCGGTTCACCCAGCTCACCTTGCTCGTGACCTTCACCTCGCCCTGGTCGGTGGTGTACTCCTCGTCCGCGATGACCAGCTCGATCTCGTTGTTGCTGAGCGTGTCGAGCTCGGCCAGCGAGTCGGAGTCCCACCCGCAGTGGCGGAGTGACTCCAGCGTGCGGTCGAGCGCCCCGCCCGCGAAGGAGAGGTACGCCTGGATGTGCTTGCCGGTGTGCGGGCCTTCGGTGATCTGGAAGAGGATCGCGATCTGCTCGTTGCCGCTCTTGGCGACACCGAGGTCCCATTCCTTGGCGCGTGCGGGCCACGTGCCCGCGAGGCTGACTCGTTCGTTGCTCATTGGGCGTTCTCCTGGTTGGCGATGGATACGGTGGCGGCGAGGTGGTCGGCGATGCGCGCGAGCTGCGCGGCGTCGTCGCCGGCCTTCGCGACGGCAGTCGTCACGCGCGTGGTGACGTCGGCGCTGGCGTTGAGGAGGAGCGTGGTGATGCGCTCGCGCAGCTTCGCGGGGTCGGCCGGGCGATGCGCCTTCACGGCAGTTGCGAACGCCTGCCAGTCGAGCGGCAGGGTCGGCGGCAGGTCGTGGCGGTTTTTGGCGTCGAAGGCCGCGGTGCGCACGGTATGCATGACGCGCGCGCCCGAGCTCACGCCGCGGGTGCGCTTGGTCTTGTCGTCCGTGTTCGCGAACGTCTCGAAGCGCGTGAACAGGACCGCGTCCACCCACTGCTTGACGAGCCCGCCCGCCTTCGCGTGCAGCGACAGCTCGTAGCGGTCGTAGTCTTCGTCCTCGGGGTTCTTGAACGGCTTGACGATCGAGTGCGCCAGGAAGATGACGTTCATGTCCCGCTTCGCGCGGAGCTGCTCGAACGCCGCCAGCAGCTTGCGCCACTCGTCGAGCGCCGCGACGTAACCCTTGCCGAAGCCGAAGTCCTCGATCGACTTGATCTTGGCGTTGGCGCGCGCGGCCTTCTCGACCACGTGCACCCAACACAGGGGCTCCAGCCAGTCGAGCGTGTCGACGACGACGGTCTTGTACTCGTGCGACTCGTTCATGAGCACGTGGAGGGCGTCGAACACCTCGGACCACGCGCGCGGCTCCGGGAAGCGCGCGACGTCGAGCTGCGCGGTGCCTTCCTCGGCCGCGATGAAGATGGGCGCCGGGGCTTGTGCCGCGAACGTGGACTTGCCCACGCCCTCGGTGCCGAACAGAAGCACGCGCAGCGGGCGCTCGATGCGTCCCTTGCTGACCGCACTGAGTGTCATGCGCGGCGGCGTGGCTGGGGGTTGTTGGTTGGGTACTGCTGGTTTGACGGTCATGGCGTGGGCTCCTCTTTCGCCCTCTTCCTCGAGATCGTCGCCTCGAGAGAAATCGAATCTCGGACCAAACTCGTCGGCGCCGAAGAGCGCGTCCAAGTCGGCGCCGTGGTGCTTTTCGAGCACCCGGAAGAATCCGAACGGGTCGCGACTCACTCCGCAGCCTCGTGCGTCTCGCCGAGCTCGGGGTGCACGTTATCGACGCGCGTGAAGCGGCTCGGGTCGTCGAGCGACGCGACGCCCGTGCAGACGTCGAAGTAGCCACACGTCCGCCCGAACCGCTGGCAGCTGTCGGGATTGCGAGGGTGCGCGTTGGCGAGCTCGGCCTCGCGGATCG
>DASUME010000681.1:0-5972 GCA_036277895.1 Polyangiales bacterium | reverse complement strand
ACGGACAGGAAGTGGCCGAGGTGATCCACGAGGTCGAGGTGCTGGAGCGCGCCACGGGCTTCGTGCGCTGGCTGCCCGCGAGCGAGTGTGGCTTCGGCTACCGCGAGAGCCGCTTCAAGCGCGCAGGAGAGCACGTGGTGCTGGCCGTGCGCTTGCGGCTGCGTCGTGATGGCGTGCCGACCGTACGTTATCCGGAGCTGGCGCGTGTGCTCGGCGACGGGGCTTCGCTGCGCGACGTACGGAGCGCGGTGCGCGCGCTACGCGCCGCCAAGGGCATGCTGATCGACGATGGCTTCGTGCCGAGCGCGGGCTCGTTCTTCATGAACCCGGTGTTGACGTCGGAAGCGGCGTCGGCGCTGCCCGAGGTGCCGAAGTTCGCGGTCGACGGCGGCGTGAAGCTCTCCGCAGCCTGGTTGATCGAGCACGCGGGCTTTGCGAAGGGCACGCGGCGCGGCAACGTGGGGATCTCGTCGAGACACAGCCTGGCGCTGGTGAATCACGGCGCCACGACCACGGAGCTCCTCGCCTTTGCAGGCGAGGTTCAGCAGGCGGTGCTGGCCAAGTTCGGCGTGCAGCTGCACGTCGAGCCCGTGCGCTGGAGCTAGAACGCGTAGTCGAGCCAGGCGCCGCCGCTGACGAGCACGTAGCGGTAGGTGCCGTTGGCGAGGTCGTAGTCGCTGTCCAGCACGGTGCGGCGGAGCATCGTCTGCACCGTGAGGTCGAGCAGGATGCGCACGTTGGCGATCAGCATGCCGGACAGGCCGCCCGCGACGACGAAGCGCGTGTTGTCGGGGCCCGCGGCGTCGACCGTGCGCGACGGGGCGGCGGCGCTCTCGCCGTTGACGCTGCCCCACATGCTGAAGCGGCGCGTGACGGCGAGTGTGCCGCGCACGGTGAGCGCATAGGTGTTGCGCCAGTCGCGCGGCAACAACACGCGCAAGGTGCGGCCGAGGCCGAGCATCGGCTGTGCAAGGCCCGCGGAGCGCAGGCGCACGTCGAAGTTGTCGACCGAAGACCAGCCGGTGAACGTGCCCTCGAGCGCGACGCCGTACTTCGGTGCGTCGCCGACCTTGGGACCGAAGCCATAGCGCACGCCGCCGCGCACCACCTTGGGCAGCGTGATCGTCAGCGACGCATCGCCGCGCACCAGGCCGGGATAGTCGAGCCCCTGGCTGGCCAGGTCCTGAGTGAAGAACGGGTTGTCCATGTCCAGCTGGAAGCTGCCGTTGTAGTGGAGCTTGGTGCTGTGCTCGTAGCTGGCCGCGACCCAGAGGTTCTTCAGCGGCTCGGCCATGAAGCCGGCGCGGAAGGTGACGCCGCTCGACCAGCCGTTCTGGAAGTGGAAGGGGCGCGAGAAGGTGTCGAGCTCGCGCAGCGCGGGATCCGCGTCGGAGCCGAAGCCGTTGGGCTGGTTGATCGGCGGCCGGCCCAGCGCGGCGCCGAGCTCGCCCACGCCCGCGAGATCCTGCGTGCGCGAGAGGTCCGCGTAGCCGAGCACGTAGGCCACGCCGGCGCCGATCGACAGCTTGTCGAGCACACGCCACGAGATGCCCACGTTGGTGAACACGTTGAGCAGCGTGGCGTTGTCGAGTGCGAAGCGCTGGGGTCCGGCGCCTGGCCAGCGCACGATCGCAGCGTAGGGCGCGTCGATTCCCACACCGACGCTCAACGGCAGATCCCACAGCGGCAGCTCGAGGAAGAACGACGGCACGAGGCCGATCGGGTGCGCCTTCGACTGCCGGTCCTTGCCGGTCTTGCTCGCATCGACCGAGCCGGGATCGATCGGCAGCTGGAAGTCGAGCGAGTCCGGTGTCTGGTACGTGCCGAGCCGCTGGCGCTGGTAACGCAGGGCGCCGCCGATCAGGTTGCCACCGATCACGAGGCGCGGCTTCCTGCTGTAGCCGAGGCCCGCGGGATTGAGGTGCACGGACACCGGGCCGGGTGTGGTGACGCCGGTGTTGCTCGGGCCGATGTTGGGCAGCGCCAGCCCGCCCGCGTGCGCCACGCTCGGGATCGAGAGCAGCACCAGCAAGAGGAGCGTTCGCATCAGCGCACCCGCTCCACGTCGAGGTCGATGCGGTTGGGGCTGGGCTTGTGCCCGCGTGTCAGTCGGAACACTGCGCCGGCGTCGTCTTCCACGAACAACTCGGCGTGGTCGTCGAGCCGTACCTTCTCGTGCTCGGTGTCGCCCTCCAGCGCGAGCAGGCTGCTGACCTTCTGCGTGAGCGCCACGTCTGCGTAGAAACCGGGATGGGTATACGCGTACGCGCGCACGGGCTTGCCGTCTCGATCGTCCCCGATGTCGCCGGGCACGACGAAGTAGAGCCAGTCCGCGGCGTCGGCTTGCGTACGGTAGTAGTAGAAGTCCGCCGCGCCGGTGGTGCTCGAGAGCACGCTCTCGGTCAGCTCCAGCAGCGAGCTCGGCGACGCGCGCAGGTTGGTCTTCACGCGCTGCTCCAGCTCGCTGCTGGTGGTGCCGAGCGGGATGTTCTGCAGCGTGAAGGCGACGTTGCCCTCGCCTTCCTCGAGCCCGCCATCGTGCAGGCGCACCTCTGCGACCTCCAGCAGCAGGTCCCACACGTACGAAGACTGCGGCGGTGAGCCGAGGCCGCCGCGCACGACGAGCGTCTGAAAGCCGTTCACCACCGACGCGCTGAACAGCGGGTCGGGCTCACCCGCGGCCGCGTAGGCGACGCTGCTGTTGAGCCCCTTGAACGCGCCCTGCGCCGCGCCGAGCAGCACCCGCTCCAGCGTGAAGCTCGGCAGCTGCCAGCCGAGCGAGTTGCCGAAGCCGGCGGGGGTGGGCGAGGTGCCGCCGCGTACGAAGGTGGCGTCCTCGACGATCTGCAGGCTCATCGAGGTGATCGTTGGCTCCCCCTGCGCGAGTCCGTCGACGCGCATCCAGTTCGGATCCTCGAAGTCGAACAGGCCCTCGATCTGGCTGCGGATCGAGCTCACGCTCGCGATGCTGCCGTCGGTGAGGTCGAGCCCCTTGTACGGCAGCGCGTTCGCGTTCGCGCGCACGGTGATCGTGAAGTCTTCCTCCAGCACCGCGGACTTGATGCCGCTGACGAAGCCGGGGTGCCGGCGCCCTGCCTCGTTGTACGGACCGAAGCGCAGGCTGAAGGTCTCGAAGTTCGTCGCCAGGTCGGTGAGGTTCACGGGCAGCGTGCCGGGCACCACGTTGTAGAGGCCGTCCGGGTTCTGCGTGGTCTTCGGGCCGAGCCGCGTCTGCGCGTTCGGGTGGCTCGCGATCACCTGCGGGATGATCGCGTCCGCGAGCTGCTTGTCGGTGAGGAACGTGTCCTGCACGTCGATCGCGAACAGGTCCGCGAGCACCTGCTCCGGCGCGACGCCGAGCAGCGGAGCGAGATCGACCAGGGTGGCGATCGAGGTGCCGGTGAGGTTCGCGCTGTCCGGCGTCATGTTCAGCAGCGCCTGCATGTTTTTTTCGGCGGGCGCGAGCGTGTTCGGATCGAGCGTGCGGATCGCACCGAGCGCGCGGTCGAGCAGCTGCGGCGCGTTGGGCCCGTTCGAGAGATCGAGATCGAGCAGCCAGAGCCGCTCGCGCACGTCGCGCGGCAACGCCAGCAGCTGATCGCGATCGAGCGTCTTCTCGAAGTTGCTGACGTCCAAGCGCGTGTAGGCGAGCGACAGCGCGCGCGTCTCGCCGACGGCCATCGGCTTGGGCGCACGATCGTCGCTGGACGTGCTCTGCGCGCAGGCGCCGAGCAGCCACAGCATCAGCAGAGGACGCCTCACTTGCGCACCTCCACGCCGATCGTGGTCGCGTCGCGGTCGGCGATCGTGAGCTGGTAGGTCACGCCGTCTTCGTCCTGCGCGTAGTAGACCGCACCCAGCTTGGCCTCGACCTTCTCGTGCGTGGCATCCGCGACGCCGAAGCCGGCGCCCGGGGACGAGACCTTCTGCGTCAGCGCGCGGTCGGAGAAGAAGCCCGGCTTCGCGTAGGTCACGCCGCCTCCCGCGTCGGCCGGCAAGCGGAACAACAGCGCGCCTCCCTGCGCGGAGGGCACGTAGTAGATGTCCGCCTTCGAGCTGGCGAGACCGGCGTTGCCGACCAGCAGCTCGGACAGCTTGTCTTCCTGTTCGTTCAGCTTCGGGCGCAGTTTTTCGACCAGCTGATCAGCCGTGAGCCCGATCGGCAGCTGGCGCAGCGGGAACGCCATGTCGCCCGCCCCCTGCGCCACGCCGTCGTCGTGCAAGCGCGCTTCGCCGATCTCCATCAGGAAGTCCCACACGTACAGGGGTGGTGGCGGGTCGCCGATGCCACCCGCGGTGGTGATCGTGATCCAGCCATGATCCCAGCCCAACACGGCGGCGTTCTCGATCGTGCCGGCGTCGTAGCGATCCGTCTTGGCGAAGTTGTCGGCACTGTACTTGCGGTGGAACAGGCGATAGCCCGCCTCGGCGGCAATGTTCTCGAACAGCCACTTGGGCTGCGCGAAGCCCTGGCCGTCACCGCGGAAGAAGCCCGGGTCGCTCGCGTCCGGGGCAGCCGTGCGGTCAGTGCCTGCGCGCGCGTCGATCGCCGACTCGTGCAGCGTGAAGCCGAGATCGATCGCGGGCTCGTCGACCAGGCCCACCGCGGAGAAGTCGTCCGTCAGCACGTTGAAGTCGAGCACGCGCTCGCCCTCCAGCAGGAACAGGTAGTCCTTGCTGGCGCGCGCCAGATCGATCGCGTCGTACTGCGCGAGGTTCGAGCTAACGGGGAAGCTGAGCAGGAAGCCGGGCTCGAGGACGCTGGAGCGCGTGTTGGGCGTGAGGTAGCCGGGGTGTGCGCCGCTCGGCCCGAAGCGCGTGCCGAGCGTGGTCAGGTCCTGCAGCACGTCGTACATGTCCACGGTCAGCGTCGGCTTGCCGTTGGCATCGCGGGTCGCGTTGGGGTGGGTGCCGATCACGTTGTCGATGATCACCTGCGTCACCACGTCGAGGTCGAGCACGTAGTCGGTGGTGGCGATGTCGAGCAGCGTGCCCAGCACGCGTGGCGAAGGCAGGCCGACCGCGGACGCGATCTGCAACAGCTCCTCGACCGAGGTGCCGGTGAGATCGGCGACGTCCGGCGTGGTGCGCAGGATGCGCTGCATGTTGCGCTCGGGTGCGCCCCACTTGCTGGTGTCGACTGCGAACTTCTCGGGATCGCGGATGCGCTCCAGCGCTTGCTTCACCGGCTGCTCGAGGTCGAGCGAGACCAGCGTGATCTGCCTCTGGTCCTCGGGCGTCAGCAGCTCGCCGAGCGACTGCCGATCGAGCTCGATGTTCTGCGTGCCGGCATTGCGGCGCGGCTCGCCGAGACGGAGCATGCGCACGCGGCTGAAGGTGATCGGATAACGCGCCTCGTTGCCGGCGGCGTCGCTGGCGATCAGCGTGATCGGGTTCGGGCCGACCGCGAGCTGCACGTCGTGCTCGAAGCTGCCGGTGTTGGAGAGCACGATGCGCCCGCCCTGCTGCGTCTCCAGCGCGACCTCGACCACGCCGTTCGGGTCTTGCGCGCTGCCGACGACGCGCAGCGAGGCCTGGCTCGTCTCCAGCGCGTTGCTCGTGAGCTGGAAGGTGGGCGCGAGCTCGTCCTGGATCAGCGCACGGCGGAGCGAGCTCAGCGCGCCAGCTTCACGGACGTCGAGCTCGAGCGTGTTGGGCTGGTTCACGGTCAGTGGCACCACCGCCTGGAAGCGACCGCTCGCGTCCGTGACGACGGGGGCACCCTGCACGCTCACGCTCAGTGATGCGTCCGTCTTGCTGGTCACGCTGCCGTGAAGGCAGACCGAGCGCTTGTTGGTCAGCGGCGTGCTGAGCTCCGCGCCGTTGCAGTCGGGCACTCGCATGCCGAACGTCAGGCCCGGCGCGGCGCCCGTGTACTCGAGGCTGAACGACAGCGTACGCACGCGTGCGCGGTCGGCGGTGGCGAAGCGCGCGAACAGCTGGTTGATGCCGTGGGTGAGCCCGATGTTCGT
>DASUME010000680.1:0-5725 GCA_036277895.1 Polyangiales bacterium | reverse complement strand
CCTGGCCGGGCAACGTGCGCGAGCTGGAGAACGAGCTGCGCCGGGCGCTGGCGCTCAGCGACGGCGAGCTGGAGCTCACGCACTTCACGCGCACCGATCCGCGCGACCTCGACGCGCCGCCGAGCGAGCTCGACCTGCACGCGCACACCGAGCGCCTCACGCGCAAGCTGGTGCGCGATGCGCTCGCCCTGGCCGAAGGCAACATCACGCGCGCGGCGGTCCTGCTCGGCGTCTCGCGCTTCGGCTTGCAGAAGATCTTGAAGCGCCTTCAGCTGAAGTGATCGAAGCCGCGGCTGGTGCGGCGGGCGTGGCCATCGGTCTCCAGCACCTGCACGCCCGCGCCTTCGTGAATGCTGCCGATGCGTGTCGCCCACGGCACGTCTTGTGCGGACGTGAACAACAGCTCGTAGTCGTCGCCGCCCTCGAGTGCGAGCGTCACCGGATCGAGCCCGAACCCGCGCGCGATGTCGGCGCTCTCCAGCGGCAGCAGCGTCGCTTCGAGCCGCGCGCTCACGCCGGAGGCCGTGCACAGATGGCCGAGATCCTGCAACGTGCCATCGCTGATGTCGATCGCTGCGCTCGCGATCGAGGCGAGCTTGCCGGCGAGGTCGAGTCGCGCGCGCGGAGCGAGGTACTTCTCCGCGCACTCGCGCCGCCCCGCCAACAGCGCGTGCAGGCCCAGCGCCGAGCCCCCGAGCGTGCCGGTCACGTAGACGTGATCTCCGGGACGCGCGCCGCTGCGCGTGATCACGCGTCCCGCACACTCACCGAGCACGCTCGTGGTCAGGGACAGCTCGCTGCCGCGCGCCAGGTTGCCGCCGACGATCGGGCACGCACAGGCATCGCACGCGCGCGCCAGGCCGCTCACCAGCTGATGCAGCTCGTCGTCATGAAGCGAGGTGGGCAAGATCAGCGCGCTGACGGCGGCCACCGCGCGCCCGCCCATCGCCGCCACGTCGCTGACGGCGGCCATGAACGAGCGATAGCCCACGTCCTCGAGCGTCATGATCGCGCGCGAGAAGTGCACCCCCTCGACCGCCGCGTCCACCGTCCACACGCGCGGGTGCAGGCTGCCCGTGAGCACGGCGCAGTCGTCGCCGATGCCCACGAGCACATCGTTGCTCGCACGCTTCAGCAGCGCTTCGATCCTGGCAATGCGCGTGAACTCACCCACGGCGCCTACTCTAGCAGCCGCTTTCTTGTGCTCGAAAGGGGCCGTCTGGTAACGCCTAGATCTGCTTCCGTGCGCGCACATCCGCGCCTTCGAAGGAGGAGCTCCATGGCCAGCAAGACGATTTCCAAGACCAGCGGCGGCGCCGCGAAGAAGCGCACGAGCAAGGTGCCGGCCTCGATTCCTACGGCCAAGGTCGACGGCGCGCTGATGGCCGCCCCGACGCCGATCCGGCGCCTCCCAACCCACGACGAGATCGCGTTCCGCGCCTTCGAGCTCTACCAGACCCGGGGCGGCGACGGCGGCGCGCTCAACGACTGGCTCGCGGCCGAGACCGAGCTGCGCGCCAGCTGACCGCCGTTCACCCCGAGTGACGTGCACGGAAATCGACCCTGCCTGAACTGAACCTTCGCGCGGTCCCTCCGCACCGGCGCAGGACAGGAAGTTCAGATGAAGTCATTCATTGGGTTGACGTGCGCACTCTCGTTGCTCGCAGGGTGCGAGCTCAGCACGTCGGACGACGACGGCGATGACGAGGAGCGCACCGGCACGGCGACCGGGGAACGCGACGCCGCGCGTGGCACGTCGATACCGGTCGAAGCAGGCACGCCGACCACCGATGCGGCGAGCCCGGGCAGCAGCACGGACGCGAGCAACCCGCCCGTCACGCCCGGGGGCCCGCTGCCCGCGGGGTTTCAGCACTCCAACATCGCCAGCGGCGCCGCGCTCACCAAGTACGGCGCACTCTCGATCTCGCACAGCGTCGGCCTCGACACCGACGCGCTCGCGTTCACGGGCGCCTACGCAGACCCCAGCTTCAAGCCGCAGCTGGTGAGTACGGCCGACGGCGAGCTGGCCGTGTTGTACGTCGAGAGCCTGGTCACCACGACCGGCGGCGCCATCAACGTCGCCGGCGAGCGTCCGCTCGTGATCATCGCCGAGAAGACGATCGACCACGCGGGCTGGATCGGGAGCGTCGCCAGCGGCACCAACGGCTACGCAGCGGGAGGAGCTCCGGGCTCGAGCTCGCCCGAGCGACGAGGATTTGGACCGGGCGGCGGCTCGGCAGGCAACGCGACCACCGGGGGTGGAGGTGGAAGCTTCTGCGGCCTCGGCGGCGTCCCTCTGGGTGGAACACCGGCAGCGGCGTACGGCGATCCCTCGCTGATCCCGCTCGTCGGTGGCTCCGCCGGCGGCTCTGCAAATGGGGGCAGCGCATCCGCCGGGGGCGCCGTCGAGCTGGTGGCGGGCGTCTCGTTGCTGATCAAGGAGACCGGCGGCATCAACGTGCCGGGCCGCGGCACCGATCGCAACGCGGGCGGCTCCAGCGGCGGCGCGATCTTGCTCGAGTCCCCGCAGGTGACCGTGCTCGGCGTGCTGGCGGCGAACGGCGCCAGCGGCGGCGGGCCGATCTACGGCGGCGTCGAGGGCACGATCACCAGCACGCCCGCCAACCAGGGCCACGACGAAGCGATCGGCCAGGGCTCGGCCGGCGCGGTCGTCAACGGCGGCAACGGCACCAGTGCGCGCGCCGCCGGCGGCGGCGGCGCAGGCCGGATCCGGATCAACGGAGCCAAGATCACGCTCGGCGCCAACGCCGTGATCACACCGAGCAAGGACACGCCCTGCTACTCGCAGGGCACGCTCTGAATCACTTGTAGGCGAGGTACACGCCGCCATTGTTCTCCGCGAGCTGGGTGAGGAAGTCCTCGGCCTGATCGTCGCCGACGCCCACCGTGTAGATGCGCCGCTTCTTGTCGGGGTTCTGCGCGTCGACCATGGTCAAGATCTGCTGCGGCGTGGCGTCGGTGGGCAGGCCGTCCGTGAGCACCATGATGTCCTCGGCGTCGGTCGCGAGGCCGGCTTCGATCGCGCTCTTCATGCTGGTGCCACCGCCCTCTTCGAGCTGCGACACGAACGCGCTCACGAGCGTGGTGGTGGCCGTGTTGGCGCTCATCATGCTGGGCGAAAGCTTCTGCACGTCGCCCGAGAACAGCACGATGTTGAAGTGCGCGCCTCGCTGCAGCCCGCGCAGCGAGGCGTTGAGGTGGTCCTTCACCAGCTCGACCTTCTTGTCCATGCTCAGCACGCTGCCCGCGGTGGCGCTGCCGAGTGCGCCGCCGTACGAGCTCGCGGCCGAGGACGCCGTCTCACGTCCGAGCTGGCCGAACGCGCTGCCCGTGCGCTCCGACATCGAGCCCGAGAGATCGAGCACGTAGGTCACGCTCTGAAACGGCCGCACGTCGTGGCCGAAGAAGAAGCCCGGATCGAGGCGATACGAGCGCGCGAGCGAGCCTGCCGAGCTGGCGCCCGAGGCCTTGGCCCTGCCGCGCGAGGAGAACGAGCTCTGCAGCTTCGAGACCTTACCCAGCGCGCTGCAGCCCGCGAGCGCGACCGCGGCGCCCAGAAATGCTCTACGTTTCATGGTGGCTCCTTCACGCAGGCATGTGCGCCTTCCCGGACCGCGGGGCCACGCGCGCTCACCCCTAAAAACCAGCTATTCGGGCAGCAAACCGAGCAGCAACAAGCGCGACGCGAGGGGGGTACCCGGGCGCAGGTAGCGCACGTCGCGGCCGCTGCCGAGGCGCTCGACCTGTCCGCTGTCCACGAGCGCCGAGAGCGCGCGTTGCACGGTGCGCTTGGAGATGCCCGCGTGCTCGGCGAGGCTCTGCGCGGTCCAGGTCGCGCCGTCGCCGAGCAACATCGCCAGGCGTGTGCTGTCGTCGTCCGATCTCGGCGTGAGCAGCACCACGTCGCGCGTGCTGCGCAGCGCGTAGCCGTCCTTGGTCGCCTCCGGGTGTACGTCGAGGTCGAGCAGCTCGGCGCGCAGACGGCCAACCTCCACGCGCAGGCGTGCGCGATGCGAGTCGTTGACATGCCGCACCGCGAACGCGCGCTGAATCAGCGTATCGCGCGGCAAGGCGCCGCTGGCGAGCTCGCGCAGCAGCGCGAACAACACGGGCCGGCGCGCGAGCGGCAACGTCACGCGCCCCGCCACGGCGCGCAGCCGGCACGCATCGACCAGGAACACCGAGCCGTCGGCGACGGCCTCGATCGCGTGCAGGTCGGCATCGGTGGTGTGATCGCCACGGGTGATCCGGGCGATCGGCAAGCTCAGCTCGCGCTCCAGCGCGGCGCACTCGCGCTCGAGCAGCGCGTGCGGCGCGCGCACCTGCGCGAGGGCCGACGCCGCTTCCTTCGCCGCGCCCGCGCGCACCGCGACCTCGGCGCGTGCGAGCCACCAGGTCGCGTGCAGATCCGCGGGCAACTCCGTCAGCGCAGCGAGCGTGTGGCGGGCGTCGGCGAGCCGGCCGAGCAGCACCTCGGCGCGCGCGATGTTGAGCCGCTGCAGCGCCGCGTTGCGCGCGTCATGCGTGCTCAGCTCGTCGGCCGAGGCCTGCGCCAGGCGCAAGGCCTTGCTCGGCTCTCCGACCCGCAGCTCGATCTCGACCAGCGCTGCGCGCGCCCGCGCCGCGACGCTCGCGTGCGTCAGCGCGCCGAGCGTGTCGCGCGCGAGCTCCAGGTCGCCGAGCTGCGCGTACGCGATGCCGCGCAGCAGCCGTGCGCCCGGGCCGTCGTCGACGCCGATCGCGCTCAGCGCGCGCAGCGCATCTCCCTGTGCCAGCGCCTCTGCAGCGCGCCGTTCCGCGTCCATCGCGCCAGGGATGTTACTCCCGCCAGCCCGCCGCGCGACGCAGACTGCAAAGCATGAGAACAGCACAAGTCATCCGCGAGCTCGCTCCCCTCGACGAGACCCAGATCCACGGCGTCACGTACGACGGCGAGCGCGTGTGGTTCGCACGCGACAACGAGCTGATCGCGTTCGATCCGAAGCAGGAGAAGGTGGTACGAAGGTTCGCGATCCCCGGCGCGGGCGCGGGCACGGCGTTCGACGGCACGCACCTGTATCAGCTGGCCAACGAGGAGATCCTGGTGGTCGACCCGGAGAATGGGCGCACCGTACGCAGGCTGCCCGCGCCCAAGGGCGGATCCAGCGGGATGGCGTACTCCGACGGCTATCTCTGGGTTGGGCAGTACCGCGCCGCGAAGATCCAGAAGCTCGACGCGCAGACGGGCGAGGTGGTGAAGACGCTGAGCTCGGACCGCTTCGTGACGGGCGTATCGTGCGTGGACGGCGAGCTCTGGCACGCGACAGGCAACGAGGGCCCCTGCGAGCTCCGCAAGCTCTCCCCCGACGGCACCGTGCAAGAGAGCTACCGCGTCGACGACGTGGGCCACATCTCCGGCATCGAACGCACCCCCGAAGGCTTCTGGTGCGGCGGCGAGCACGGCAAGCTGCGCTTGCTCAGAACGTAATTGCTCGCTCGCGGATCGCGCTTGGGTCGGTGAGGCACGCTGCGCGGGCTGGGCTCGTTCCGAGCGCGGCGCGTCGACATCGGCTGCGACGGAGCCGGCGCACCTGTGCAGCCTCCTTCACGTGGTTCGCCACAGGTCGGCCCGACTCCGTCAGCTCTTGTTTCAGCCTTCGTGGCGGTCCTCCGCCTTTGGCTGCAACGGTCACAAACCGTCAGCCGGCAGAGGGGCTTTCTCGCG
>DASUME010000679.1:0-5537 GCA_036277895.1 Polyangiales bacterium | reverse complement strand
GGCGGCGGCAAGGGCGTCAGCGAGGGTGGCGAGCTCGCCGAGAAGACCATCAAGGGCAGCATCAAGATGGACGACGGCGAGGACATCGGCGGCACCGGCGAGTTCGACGCCAAGCTGGTGACGGCCGAGGTCAAGAAGCGCATCTCCGCGATCAAGGCCTGCTACGAGCAGCAGCTGCGCCGCAACCCGGGCCTGCAGGGCAAGGTCACCGTGCAGTTCACCATCGAGCAGAGCGGCACCATCTCCAAGGCCAACGCCACCGAGAACACCACCAGCGACCCCCAGGTCGCGAGCTGCGTGGTCGACGCCGTGAAGCGCTTCCGCTTCAACCCCGGCCCCGAAGGCGGCAGCGTCACCTACTCGTATCCCTTCGTCTTCGCCCCCTCGGGCTGAGCGACCACCAGGCTTCCGCCAACGGCGCCAAGCGCGCCAGCGGAAGCGCACGACATCGCACCACGCACGCGCGGCAAGCCCCTTGCTCCGCAAGTAGCGCGTGAGCAAGCCGAGCGAACCTGGCGACGACAACGACGCGCACGTCGTCGCGCAGCCACACGATGCGCTGTTTCGCCGCACGTTCTCCGATCCGGTGCACGTGGCCGGTGAGCTGCGCGCAGTGCTTCCGCCCGCGCTCGTGGCGCGGGTCGACTTCACAACCCTCGAGGTGCTGCCGAGCTCGTTCGTGGACGAGACGCTGCGCGCGAAGGAGAGCGACTTGCTCCTCTCCGCACGGTTCCACCAAGGCCACCCAGCGCTCATCTACATCCTGTGCGAGCACCAGAGCCGCGCCGACCCCCGCATGCCGCTGCGCCTCTTGGGTTACCTGACGCGAATCTGGGAGAAGCACGTGGAGTCGCACCCCGAAGTGGGCGAGCCGTTGCCTGCCATTGTGCCGCTGGTCGTGCACCACGATCGTAGGCCGTGGAGCGCGCCCACTCGGCTTGGGGAGCTATTCCGGCTGGACCCCGCGACGCACGCGTTGCTTGCCCCCTACATCCCAGATTTCACGTTCGTGCTGGACGACCTCGCCGCGATCACGCCTGCGGAGTTGCACGCGCGGCAGACGCTGAGCGCACTGGCCAAGCTGGTGCTGTTCGCACTGCAACGCGCGCGGCACGCAGCTCGGCTGGCGGCGGAGCTCACAGCTTTCGCGGAGACGGTGGATGAGCTCCTCCAAACCCCCCGCGGGCTCGATGACTGGAAGGTCGTTTCCTACTACATTCTGATGGTCGCGAACGAGTCCACGGCGCAACTGCGCGAAGCCCTCCGTGACGCCAAGGATCCCCGAGCCCGAGAGGTGATCATGAGCACTGCCCAACGTCTCTTTGCGGAAGGCCGGAGTGAAGGCTTGGCCGAAGGCCGGAATGAAGGCTTGGCCGAAGGCCGGAAAGTAGGTCTGGCCGAAGGGCGCGCGGCCGCCCTGGGGAAGTTGCTGTCGATCAAGTTCGGCCCGCTTTCCGCGCAAACCGAGGCGCTCCTCTACGCCTCGACGCTCGCGGAACTGGAGCGCTGGACCGAGCAGGTGCTGTCGGCGACCTCTCTCGAGGACGCGCTGCGCTGATCGCAGCCGGAGGGGTCGCTGCGGTGGCCTGAACGCTCACACGCGAACACGTCTCCTCCTGGTACCGTGCGCGTTGTCGGGCTGGGTAGGCCTTCGCCGCTCTCGAGAAATGACCCGGGTCTGCTCGTGAGAAATGACCCCTCCCTCGTGTTCGAGCGCGTCGTAGCCCGCTGACCACGTTGCGCCACGCTGCCGCCGCTGGAGGCAGTGGATGGCGGGCAAGCGGCCGTGCCGGGTCTGCGGCAAGTGGTTCCAGCCGCACCCTCGTGCAGGCAAGCGACAGCGCGCGTGCGGACGTGATGAGTGCGGTCGTGAACGCCATCGGCGCGCGTGCGCCGCGTGGCACGAGCAGCACCCCGACTACGACCGCGAGCGTCGCCTGCGCGACCGCGTGCGGGTCGAAGGCGCGGTGGGTGATGCGCTCAGCCGCGACCCGCTGGCCGAAATAGCCTGGGACGCCGCGCGAGACGCAGTGGGCTTGGAAGCGGCGGTAATCGTGGAAGAAACGGGCAAAGTCCTCGCGCTCTGGGCGCGAGACGCAGTGCATCAGCAAGCAGCTGAAATCACGCGCAAACTCGCCAAAGTCCTCCCCCGTGCCGCGCGAGACGAGATAGCCGCGGGGTCCGGCCCTCCGTAGCTTCGCCTCGGATGCAGGTGGAGCTGAGCGACGTGGAGCTTCGATACGCAGGGCTGCGCGTTCGCGATGCCGCGCGCGCCGCCCGCATGCGCGCCAGCCTCGCCGCCGACGGCCAGCAGAGCGCGGTCACGGTGATCGCCGCGACCAGCGGCACGCACCGCTACGTGTTGGTCGACGGCTACCTGCGCGCGGCTGCTCTTCGAAAGCTGGGCCGCGACGTGGCGCTCGCGGTGTGCGTCGAGCTGAGCGATGCCGACGCGCTGATCATGGCGCACCGGCTGGACGAGACGGGTCGGCGCAGCGCACTCGAAGACGGTTGGCTGCTCGATGAGCTGATGCAGCACCACGGCCTCAAGCAAGACGTGTTGGCCAAGCGGCTGAGTCGCTCGCGCAGCTGGGTCTGTCGCCGCCTCGCGCTGGTGACGGTCTTGCCCGAGGCGGTGCAGTGCGCGGTGCGCGAAGGGCGCATGCCCGCGCAGGCGGCGATGAAGTATTTGGTCCCGTTGTCGCGCGACAACCGAGCATCGTGCGAGCGCATCACCGTTCATCTCGGGCGCGAGCCGGTGACTGAGCGTGACGTGCAGCGCCTGTACACCGCATGGCGGACCGCGGACGCCGTCTTGCGCGCGCGCATCGAAGCGCATCCTCGCCTGTATCTGCAGGCTGAAGAGGTCGCGCGCGACGACAAGAGCGACACCGAGCTGCTGATCGGCGATCTGAACGCGATAAGCGGCGTGTGTCTGCGTGCGCGCCGACGCCTCAATGAGGGCGTGATCGACCGCGGGCGCCGCCGCCTGCGCATGGCGTTCCGAGAATCCCAGCGCGCATTCGCTGCGCTGACTGAGTTGATGTCCAGCGAGGAGAACGATGCTCGACCTGTACACCCGCACGGCGATCCTGCGCCTGAACAAGGAGGGCCACGGGTCCATCAAGATCGCCAAGACGCTGGGCTTGTCGCGTAACGCAGTCCGCAAGGTGATCCGCAGCGGGCAAGCCGAGGTCCCCCATCTTGAGCGAGAGGAACTCCTGACAGGATCGCTGGAGCTGGTGCGCACGCTGTACGACGACTGCCGCGGCAACCTCGTTCGCGTGAGCGAGAAGCTGGCGGACGCGGGCATCGAGGTCGGCTACTCGACCTTGACGTCGTTCTGCCGCCGCCACGAGATCGGCACCGCACCCAAGCAGGCGTTCGGCGCCTATTACTTCGCGCCCGGCGAGGAGATGCAGCACGACACGTCGCCGCACACAGTTCCGATCGCGGGCAAGATGGTCTCGCTGCAGTGCGCGTCGTTAGTGATGTGTTACTCGCGCGATCTGTACGCCCAGTGCTACCGGCGCTGGTCGCGCTTCGAAGCACGCCTGTTCCTCAGCGAAGCGATTCAGCACTACGGTGGCGCGGCCCACCGCTGCGTGGTCGACAACCTGACGGTCATCATCGCGCACGGCCTGGGCCGCGAGGCTGTGGCGGCGCCCGAGATGCAGGCCTTGGCGACGCGCTTCGGCTTCGCGTTCATGGCGCATGAGCCGGGAGACAAGAACCGCTCCGCGCGCGTCGAGCGGCCCTTCCACTACATCGAGAACAACTTCTACCCGGGCCGCACGTTCGAGAGCCTCGACGACCTGAACGCGCAGCTACGCGGCTGGTGCGACACGGTTCGTCGCCGACCCAAGCGCCATCTTCCGCAGACACCCGCCGAGTTGTTCGCGGCTGAGAAGCCTCAGCTGTCTCCGCTGCCGCTGCACGTGCCCGAAGTCTACGAGGTGCACCAGCGACGCGTGACTGCAGACGGCTACGTCACGCTGCACACCAACCGCTACCCCGTGCCGGACAAACTGCTGGACCAACACGTCCAGCTCCACGAAACCGCGCGCACGGTGCGCGTCTTCGATCACCACCGGCAAGTCATCGAACATGACAAGTGCGAGCACGGCTCGTACACGCGCGTGCCGGTTCCTGCCGGGCTGCATCGGCGCGGACTGCGCACCAAGCCGCCCACGCCCTCGCCCGAAGAGCAAATGCTGCGTGGCCTCGATCCGGCTCTGGGGCGACTCGTCGACGTCTTCAAAAAGCGCGACGGAGGGAGGGCGCTGAGGGCCGTCAAGCGCCTGCACCGCATCTACATCGACTACCCGACCGAGACCGTGGTGCGCGTCGTACGCGACGTCGAGCGGTACGGACTGACCGACCTCGCGCGCATCGAGCGCCTCGTCCTCGAGCGCATCGGGGGCGAGTTCTTCCGCCTCAACCCCGAGGATGACCAGGAGATGCCACCGTGAACGACGACATTGACCAGCTGCTCAAGAACCTCAAGCTCCGACGCCTGCGTGAGATCGTCTCCGACGAGCTCGAGCGCGCCGAGAAGAGGAAGCCAAGCTACACCGAGTTCCTCGCACGCGTGCTGCGCGAGGAGTACCAGCACCAACAGGAGCGCTTCCTCGAGTACCGCATCGACCGCGCCAACATCCCGGAGCGATGGACGCTGGAGAGCTTTCCCTGGAAGAAGCAGCCGAGCGTCAGCAAGGCGCAGATCGAGCAACTCGCGGAACTCGACTTCATCCCGCGTGCCGCCAATCTGGTCTTCATCGGCGAGACCGGGGTGGGCAAGACCGGGCTGGCCAGCGCGATTCTGCTCCGCGCCCTGCAGCAGGGCTATCGCGGCCTTTTCATCCAGGCTCAGGACCTCTTCGACGACATGTACCGCAGCCTCGCCGACCACTCCTCGCGCGCGCTGATCGACAAGCTCATGCGCGTGGACCTGTTGCTGATCGACGAGATGGGATACCTCAACCTGAGGCCCGAGCAGAGCAACATCTTCTTCAAGCTGATGGAGGAGCGCTACGGCAAGAAGGCCACCATTATCACCACCAACCTCGCCTACGACGACTGGTACGGCTTCCTCGGCCAGAAGGAGATGGTCGGCGCGCTGCTCGACCGGCTCCGCCATCGCTGCCACACGATCAGGATCGAAGGGGACTCCCTGCGAGACCCCCAGGGCTGAACCTCCCCGCGGACGCACAAGAGCGCCGTGCTGACCTCGCCGGTCAGCACGGCGCTCGCCGTTCCGTCTCCACGCCGCGCTCGAAGTCACACCAAAACGCGATCACCGGGTGGGTCACTTCTCGAGAGCACAACCGGGTCACTTCTGCGAAGCGGCCAAGGGGCGGGCTGGTTCGGCGCAGGCGCGCCATGGAACTCAGCTAGCTCTTGCCATCTCGCGCTCGGGTAGAGATCGGACGCCGGGTGCTTGGAGATACGGCTCGATCCTCCAAGGTCGACCTGCCTCTCCGCCGAGTTCCCAGACCCAGGCCTTCTGTTCCTCGTCGAGTGCGAGCCATTCGGCA
>DASUME010000678.1:0-3105 GCA_036277895.1 Polyangiales bacterium | reverse complement strand
CCGCCGACAGCTCCGCCTCGAGGAGCTTCACCCCGCCGAAGTACTCGAGGGTGAGGACGGTGCCGCTGCTCAGCTCGTCGTGGACGCGCGGGATGCGGATACCCTTGCGGTCGCGGTGCGTCTCCTGGAACGCGCGCACGTTCGCCGCCTCGTGCACGAAGTCGAGCTCCTCGCGGATGGCGCGATCGAACTCCTCGACGATGCCCACCGGCGAGTAGATGCCGGTCTCCTCCACCACGGCCTCGAGTAGCCTGTCCAGCGACCGCAACACCTGGAGGTCCGACGCCATCTGCGTCTGGATGCCGGGACGCTGCACCTTGACCACCACGCGGTTGCCTTCGTGTGTGGTCGCGAAGTGCACCTGCGCGATCGACGCGGTGCCGATCGGCGTCTCGTCGAAGGTGGCGAACGCCTCGCTCGCCGGCATGCCGAGCGCGTTCTCAACCTGCGCCAGGATCTCCTCGTAGGGCACCAGCGGCGCCGCGTCTTGCAGCGTCTCCAGCGCCTCGATCCACTCGCGCGACAGCAGGTCGTGGCGCATCGACAGGATCTGACCGAGCTTGATGAATGTGGGCCCGAGCGAGGCCAGCATGCGCGTGAAGCGCACGGCCGCCGAACCGTGCACCGTCTGTCCGTCTGGCGGCAGCTCGCCCTTGTCCATCAGCCGTCGTCCGAGCGTGGACTTGAGCAGCAGCTCGCCGAAGCCGTGGCGCACGATCGTGGCGGACACCTTCCGCAGGCGCGTCAAGTCACGTCGGGCCGAGCCCACCAGCGAGGCTTGCTTGTCTTGCATGGCGGTACGTTACGGTGTTCCCAACCGTCCTACCAATCCGGGGCCTCAGCGCGTGACTCCATCCACGCGAAAGCCCTCGGCGCGCAGCCACTCGGCTACCTTCGCCGGCTGATCCCCTTGCAGCACGATCTCGGTCTCGCCCGCGTCGCGCTCCACCGTGCCGCCGCAGCCGAGCTTCTGCTTCAGCTGCTTGGCGAGCGCGTCCACCTCGGCGTCCGGCACGCCGCGCACGATGACCACCGCCTTGCCGCCGCGGTGTTTGGTCTCCCGGCGCAGAATTACGCGCCCGCGCTTCGGCGGGGCGGGCGCCTTTGGGGGCGGGGGAGCATCCCCTTCCGGGAGCGCGCTGCGATCGACGCTG
This sequence comes from Polyangiales bacterium, assembly GCA_036277895.1. GTDB lineage: Bacteria > Myxococcota_A > Polyangia > Polyangiales > DASUME01 > DASUME01. The sequence goes on along the minus strand of DASUME010000678.1, from coordinate 1,951 downwards.
AGGCCCGCGAACGGGTTGTTCTTGAAGCCCGCGGCAGATCCGGGCGGTTCCTTCTTGGCCATTTGCATGAAGGATAACCGTCACCGAGGTGTACGCACGAGCAAGGAGGCTGGCGGGCTCGAGCCAGAGATCCGCGTGCGACCCTGGTGCGTACTCGAGGGGAACGCTCAGCCCCACTGGAGAGTCTGTACATGCAGGTCGACATCGAACGCTACATCGCGGCCTCCGCGCGCGTGGATACCACGGACATCGATTGGCAGGCCGCCGCCGATGCCGGGCTCAGCGAAGACGAGCAGTTCGTGCTGACCTACTTTGCAGACCAGGAGAACCAGACCATTCGTTACCTGCGCATGCTGCTCGGCATGCGCATCGCGTTGCGCCCGGACGTGGCTGCGTTCCTCTCCACCTGGAGCTACGAGGAGTTCTTTCACGGCTACGAGCTGGAGCGCATGATGAAGAGCTGCGGTGGTGCGGTCGCCGACGATCGGCGCGACGCGCTGACCGAGGGCAAGCGCCTGAACGAGTACATCGAGGCCGCGCTGATCCCGGTCTTGTCTGCCACGTTCAAGTCGCAGTTCCCCGCGGTGTACATGGCGTTCGGCGCGATCCAGGAGCTCACCACGCTGCGCGGCTACGAGCACATCAGCGAGCGCACGCAAAACCCGGTGCTCAAGACGCTGTGCGACCGCATCGCCAAGCAAGAGCGCCGCCACTTCGCGTGGTACTTCAACAACGCGCGCGTGCTGCTCGCGGAGTCACGCGTCGCGCAGCGGCTCACGCGCGGGCTGCTCGCCTTCAACTGGGTCCCGGTCGGCGCCGGCACGCATTCGCCACAGGACGTGCACCGCCTGTTTCAAGTGCTGTTCCATCCCGCCCCGCACGCGGGCGAAGTGATGCGCGAGATCGACGAGAAGATGGCCAGCCTGCCAGGCATGGAAGGCCTCGCGCTGATGCAGGGCTACTTCAGCAAACACGGCCTGATCTAGAAACGCGCTTCTTACGAGGTCGAAAGCGCCGGTGCCTACCCTCACCACATGCGCATTTTCCTCCTCTGCCTGGCGCTCGCCTCGCTCACTTCGCCCGCACACGCCTTCGGGAAGCGACCGCGTCCCGTCAAGGCGTTGATCATCAGCATGTTCGGCCCGGAGGGCCAGGTTTGGGTCGAGCCGCTCGGCCTCACCGAAGCGATCGCCGTGCCGGGCCTGTCGCCCGACTACCCCGAGCTGCACTGCAACCAGGACGACGTCTGCCAGCTGACCACCGGCATGGGTCACGCCAACGCCGCCACCAGCGTGATGGCGCTCGTGTTCAGCGGTCAGTTCGACCTCAAGCACACCTACTTCCTGATCGCCGGCATCGCGGGCATCGATCCCAGCCAGGGCACGCTCGGCTCCGCGGCCTGGGCGCGCTACCTGATCGACTGGGGCATCCAGTGGGAGATCGATCCCTCCGATGCGCCTGCGGGGTGGACCACGGGCTACCTCGGCATCAACACCAAGTCGCCCGACGAGAAGCCGCCGCTCGACTACCGTACCGAGGTCTTCCAGCTCGACGAGAAGCTCCTGCAAAAGGCGCTCGCGCTGTCCAAGACCGCAAAGCTCACCGACAGCCCCGAAGCGGCCGCCTACCGCGCGAACTGGGACATCGCGCCAGCCAACCAGCTGCCCACCGTGATCCAGTGCGATACGGCCGCCGGCGACACCTGGTGGCACGGCGCTGCGCTGGAGGAGCGCGCGCAAGACTGGACGTTGCTGCTCACCGACGGCAAGGGCACCTACTGCACCACGCAGCAGGAAGACAACGCCACCTACGAGGCGCTCAAGCGCGGTGCCAGCGCTGGCCTGCTCGACATCACGCGCGTCGCGGTGCTGCGCACGGGCTCCAACTTCGACCGGCCTCATCCCGGCCAGAGCGCGTACGACTCGCTGGTGACCGCCATCTCGGGCGGCTT
>DASUME010000677.1:0-3216 GCA_036277895.1 Polyangiales bacterium | reverse complement strand
CGCTGGCGCAGGATTCGCCGGGGGATGCGGAGGAGCTGATCCGCGAGGCCCGCTCGCGTTGGCGTGCGCGCGACACGCTGCACGCGCAGTCGCTGCTCAACTTGCTCGCGAGCACCAGCAACGATCTGTACCGCCACGACTCGCAGTCCGACGCGCGCATGGCCGAGCGGATGGGCGAGCTGGACCTGCGGCAGTTCACGCGCCCGCTGTTCCCGCGCGTGAGCCTGCTGGAGCTGCGCGGGCGCGCGCGGCTGATGACCGCCGTGCAGTGCGAGGAGCCGTCGCGCCTGCGCGCCGTGGAGGGCACCGCGCGCAAGCTGTTCGCGGAGAACGAGCACGCCGCCAACGGCTTCGCGCAGCTGCTGATGGCGAACGTGCACATGATGCGCCAGGAGCCGCTGCGCGCGGCGCGGGCGATCGAGCTCGGCGTGGTGGAGCTGGAGCCGCTCGGCCTGGATCCATGGGTGCAGAGCGCACGCCTGGCGCTCGGACGCCTGCGCGGCGACGACCGCGGCTACACGCTGACCGAGACCGCGAGGGCACAGCTCAACGTGCGCGGCGTGGCCAAGCCCGAGCGCTTCGCCGCGATGTACATGCCTGCGCTGCTAGCGCAGTGAGTCGGTGAGCGCGTCGAGCTCGCTCTCGGAGCGCACCAGCACCACCTCGGCGGGGCGCGCGAGGCGTGTCACGCACACCGTCACCGCATCGTCCGGGCAGATCCCCATGCAACCTGTCTCCAGCACGCGCAGCTCCTTGTTCTTGCCGATCCGGTGCTTGATGCCCTTGCGGATGCCGTGCGCATCGGGACCGTGCCGGGCGCCCTTGCACTTTTCGCACACCAGCACGAGCGTCTGCCACTTGGGGCTCACAGGCTCGGGGGGACGAGACGCCGGCTTCGCTAGATCGGACTTCCAGAGCATGAGCGTCAAGTAGCCACGGCGCTGCGAGCGGCCGTGAGGATCTTCCGGGTCAGGCTAGCGATCCCGAGCGTATGCAGCTCCTGCTCGGCCACGGGGCGCAAGCACTCGGTCGCAGTGCCCTCGGTGGCGCGCAGAACGAACACCTCCACGGTCAGTGCGCGGTGGCTCAGGATGTGCGTGATGTTGCCCACGGCGCGCCTCGAGAGCGTGCCGTGCAGGGCGAGGCCGTCGGCGAGTGTGCCGGCCAGCTTGCGGCCTGCCCCTTCGGCCAGCGGAAAGCCCCACAGGCCACCGAACAGCGAGCCGTCGCTGCGCATGAGCCACAGCGCGTCGTCCTGCGTGCGCGCCACCAGCGCTACCAGCGAGACCGGCTTGGGTGGCTTCTTCTTGGCCGGCACGGGCAGCTCGTCCACCTTGCCCTCGCTGCGCGCGCGGCAGTCGTCGCGCAACGGGCAGGCGCCGCACTTCGCGTTCAGCGGCGTGCACACGCGCGCGCCGAGCTCCATCAGCGCCTGGTTGAGCTCGCCCGGACGCTCGCCGACCGCGAGCTCCGCCGCACGCTCCCACAGCACGCGCTCGGTGGCGCGCTCGCCGAGCGGCGTCTCGATCAGCTCCAGCCGGCTGAGCACGCGCGCCACGTTGCCATCGACGATCGGCTCCGGCAGGTCGAACGCGATGCTGCCGATCGCGCCTGCGGTGTAGGCGCCGACGCCCGGCAAGGCGCGCCGTGCCGCCGGGTCGCGCGGGAGCAAGCCGCCGTGTGTCGCGACCACGGCCTTGGCACCTTCGTGCAGCAAGCGCGCGCGCCGGTAGTACCCGAGCCCACTCCAGTGCGCGAGCACGTCGTCGAGCGGCGCGTCCGCCAGCGCGTGCGCAGTGGGGAAGCGCTCCAGGAAGCGCGTGTAGTACGGGATCACTGTCTCCACGCGCGTCTGCTGCAGCATGATCTCGCTGACCCAGATCGCATACGGATCGCGGGTGCGTCGCCAGGGCAGGTCGCGCTTGTGGGCGTCGTACCAGGCGAGCAGCTTGGTGCGCCTCACGCGGGCGGCACCGGCAGCGCCGGCAGCAAGCGCACGGCGACCTCTTGCAGCGAGAGACCCACGGCCCACTGCACGAGCAGCGGCACCAGCGACACCACCAGCGCGCCGAGGCCGCTGGCGCCGAAGTAGCGCGCCATCACGTGGCAGTGGATCAAGATCAACATGCGCGGCAGCATCTGCAGCGCGAGCACGGCCAGCTCGACCACGAAGTCGCTGGGCTGCGAGGGCAGCGCCCACGGCACCAGGAAGAACAGCGTCATCCCGAACGGCACGACCCACATTCGGTAGAGCGCGGTGCGCCAGCCGGCACGCTTCGGATCCTCGGGCCGGCTGCCGTTCGCGAAGCCGGCCAACAAGCTCACGAACGGCATCGCCCACGACAGCTGCGCGAGCCCGTTGAAGACCAGGCCGATCGCCATCGCGCGCACGATGTCGAGCTCGATCGGCAGACCGCTGGCATCCTTCAGCACCGAGACCCGGAACGAGCTCTCGAAGTTCAGCGTGTGGGTGAACGGGATGATCGCCCAGAGCAGCATCCACGGCACCGCGCTGAGCAGCATGAAGCGCAGCGCGGGTGCGACCTCACCGCCTGCGACCGCGCGCAGCGAGGCGAGCGGCGCGAAGGTGGCCTCGAGCGTGCGGTACAGGCGCGTGAGCCACGGCAGCGCCTCATCCTCCCAGCCCATCGGCCCGGTGATCTCCGGGTTCAGCGGTTGCTCGGGCCGATCGTCCTCGGGCGCGATGTAAGGCACAGCGCGGGTGTAACAGGCACGTCGAGTGCGCGCTACCGAGGCGCCTGGAGCGCGGCACGTTTCGGCACAAGGCCTGGACTCGGCCAGCTTCGTCACGGTTGCGGCGGCGCGTCGAGCGCGACCTGTGCACCGTCAAAGGCTGCGATTTGCCGTCAATTTGGCCAGTTTTCGCGGGTCACCCCGGCTGCGTCAGGGCGTGGCCTGCTTTTCGCTCTGTGCCTTCACCATGGTGTGGAGAGCAAGAACCAGACGTTTTGCATTTGTGATCGGGCTCGCCGCCGCGAGCAGCTGCGACGGCAGCGATGACGCGGACTGGAGCGGCGGCGATCCCGAGAGCGGCGACGACGACAAGGGCAGCTCCTTGGACGCCGGCGCGAGCGGCACGAGACGCGACGCGAGCGGCTCCTTCAAGCCCGACGGCGGGTTGGTGGACGAAGAGGAGCAGCCGCTCAGCTTCGAGACCCCGAAGGCGGGCAAGACCTCGGTCTACGTGCCCGATCC
>DASUME010000676.1:0-2481 GCA_036277895.1 Polyangiales bacterium | reverse complement strand
TCGCATGCAAGCTCGAACCATACCCGGTCCCGTCGTAACCGTTCAGGCCCGTCAGTAAGTTCGATCATCTCGATCACTTAGGATTTCGTGATCGACAGGTTGGTCGGAGCGTGATCTATCTGCGTCGTGTTCCCCGACGAGCGCGACGCCGTGCCGGAGTCAGATCTGGCTGCACAGCTGGCTGCGAAGGACGCGCGGATCGCGGAGCAGGACGCGGTGATCATGGCGCAGGCGGCGCGCATCGCGGAGCAGGAGGCGGTGTTCGCGGCGCGTGTCGCGGAGCAGGACGCGAAGATCGCGCAGCTCGAGAAGCAGGTGGCAGAGCTTCTGCAGAAGCTTGGGCGGAACTCGGGCAACTCGAATCTGCCGCCGTCGAGCGATGGGCCCGGGCAGCGCAAGGGCCCGCAGAATCGTGCCGGCTTGGGCAAGCGCAACCGCGGTGGCCAGAAGGGGCACCGTGGCTCGCGTCGCACGCTGCTCGCCACCGAGCACGTCGACAACATCGTCAACCTGTTCCCGTCGCAGTGCGCGCAGTGCAGCGCGTCGTTGCCTGAGGTCGAGGACAGGTGGCCCCAGCGCCATCAAGTCACCGAGCTTCCGGCGTTCGAACCGCACACCACGGAGTATCGCAGGCACGCGGTGCAGTGCGCTTGCTGTCAGTACACGACGCGCGCGCCGATCGATCCCAGCGTGATCCCGAGCTCGCCATTTGGTCCGCGCTTGATGAGCGCGGTGGCTCTGCTCACCGGCGTCTACCATCTCAGCCGCCGCAAGGCAGTCCAACTGCTCTCGGACCTGGTTGGCGTGGGTATCTCACTCGGCGCGGTCAGCGCCGTCGAAGCGCGGGTGAGCGTCGCCGTAGAGCCCGCGGTTCAAGAGGCATGCGTGGTCGTCAACCGAGCCGCGGTCAAGCATACCGACGGCACCTCGTGGTTGCGCGCCGGCAAGCTGTTGTCGCTGTGGACGATCGCGACGTCGCTCGCAACGGTGTTCAAGATCCTGCCCAACGGGCGAGCCGACACACTCAAGCTGCTGTACGGCAAGATGCGCGGCATCTTGGTCAGCGACCGCGCCACCGCCCTGAAGTTCTGGGCGATGGAGAGGCGTCAGATCTGCTGGGCACACCTGCTACGCAAGTTCGTCTCGTTCGAGGAGCGCGACGGCAGCGCCGGCGACATCGGTCGCGAGTTGCTCGAGTACACCAGCCTCGTGTTCCGCTACTGGCACGACTATCGTGACCAGAAGCTCGGTCGCGATGAGTTCCAGGCCTGGATGGCGCCGGTGCGCCATCAGTTCGAGCAGTTGCTCGAGCGCGCGGCCAAAGCCGACATCGCGGAGATGTCGGGCTCGTGCGAGGACATGCTGGCGCACCGCGCGGCGCTGTGGACGTTCGTCGACCACGAGGGCGTCGAGCCGACCAACAATCACGCCGAGCGCGAGCTCAGAGCCTTCGTGCTCTGGCGCAAGCGGTCGTTCGGTTCGCAGAGCGAGCGTGGAGACCGCTTCGCCGAGCGATTGATGACGATCGCCCATACGGCACGCAAGCAGGGCAAGAACGTGCTCGAGTTTCTCACCGCATGCTGCGTGGCAACCCTGGACCGCACGACCCCGCCGTCTCTGTTCGAGCGCGAACGTCCCGCTGCCTGACTACGACTTCGCGCTCGTCTTGCCCGTCATCGGGAAGTACCGCGTGGCCTGCCGCTGACCCACGCTGCGCAAGCGCCCGGCGCGCCGCAGCTGGATCGCAGGCCGGTTCAGCGCGCGCGCAGAAGCGCCTACCAGCGACGCCAGCTTCGGCATCGCCGCGCCGGGATTGGCACACACCGCCGCGTAGAGCCGCTCCGCCAACGCAGCGACCTCATCCGGCGGGCGGCGGCTACCCGCCGCCCGCCGGGCTAGCGGCGCGGCCTCCATTCTACCCTTCGTGCGCATCGAGAAGGCACGCTCCACCGCCGTGGACGCCGCTGCGTGCAGCGCAGCGACGTGCTCCTGCACCAGACGCTCGATCGCACTCTCCAAGTCCGTCTGCCTTGATTGCTTCATGCCGCACGAATCTCACGGCCGGCTGCGCCCAGCAACGTCCCCCCTGAACAGTTACTGCGGCCGCGCCAGGCTCGCTGTTCGCACTTTCATCTCGCCCTTATCAGACGAAAGACCCTGCTCGAGACAATGAGCCTTCATCCCGAACGTGAGCGACCGAGCGCGCCCGTACGCGGGTAAGCTCCGGGCATGGACTTCGACCCGGCACTGCGCTCGCGCCTCTCGACGCACGACCTCGGGCGCTTTGCCGGCGAGACGCTGTTCGACCGGGTCGCACGCGTGTGTTGCGAGGCCGACTGCCTGCCGCGCAAGGAGCTCTACGAGTCTTGGCACGTGGCCAAGCGTGTGCGTCGGCGGTTTCGCGGCGGGCGCGTGATCGACCTGGCCTGCGGCCACGGGCTGACCGCCTTCCTGCTGATGTTGCTCGACCGCTCGAGCACC
>DASUME010000675.1:0-3285 GCA_036277895.1 Polyangiales bacterium | reverse complement strand
CACCAGCGCGACCAGGCTGATGGTGACGAAGGTGAACGTGAGCAGGATCAGCGTGCCCACCAGCGACATCAGCCGCCGGCGCAGGAAGCCGCGCTTCTCGACCTTGTCGTAGGCGACGTTGATCGCGTCGACGAGCGAGTCCACGCCGCTGGATGAAGACCACAGCGCGGCGGCCACGCTGATCATCAAGCCGAGCGAGAGGCTGCTGCTCGGCGTGCTGACCAGCGCGTGCAGCTGATCTTGAAGCAGCTCGCGCGCGCCCGGTGGCAGCAAGTCGCTGAGCTTGGTCATGCCGGCCTCGATCAGCTCCGGCTTCGCGACCAGGCCGAACAGCGAGACCAGCGCGATCAGCGCGGGAAACAGCGCCAGCGTGGCCCAGAACGCGAGCGCGGCAGCCACCAGCGAGATGCGGTCCTCCGCGATGTCGTTGACCAGCCGCTTGACGATCAGCTTCCAGTCGTCGAACGCGATCTGCCACGGCCAAAGCATGCGGCCCGGGTGCGAGCTGGTGAGCCCGACTCGCGGCTCGACGTCCGGTCCGGGCGGTGGCCGCATGCTCTTCACCATCACAGCCTCTCAGGGAGTAGCAGTCGCCGCGCTGGGCGCGAGCGAAGCGATGATCCCGATCAATCGCTCGGCGTCCACGGGCTTGGCGAGGTGGCGTTGGAAGCCTGCCTCGAAGCTGCGCGCCACGTCCTCGGCGCGCGCGTAGGCGGTGAGCGCGATCGCCGGCGTGTTGCTGCCGTCGCGCACGGACAGCTCGCGGACCTGGCGGATCAGTGTGTAGCCGTCGGCCTCGGGCATGCCGATGTCGCTGACCAGCACGTCCGGTCGAAACTGCCCGAACTGCGCCAGCGCGTGCGACACGGACTCGGCGCTGATCACCCGTGCACCACGCTCGCTGAGCACCTCGACCAGCAGCGAGCGAGCGTCTTCTTCGTCGTCGACCACCATCACCTTGAGGCCATCGAGGCGCGGTCCGCCGCTGGTGGGCCGCTCGAAGATGTCTTCCTCGGGCAGCTCCAGCGTCTCCTCGTTGGCGACCGCGGTCACGGGACGCAGCGGCAGCTCGACCTCGAAGGTGGCGCCGTGGCCGATGCCAGGGCTCGATGCGCGCGCGCTGCCGCCGTGGGCCTGCACCAGCTGGCGTACGATCGCGAGCCCGAGCCCGAGCCCACCGTGGCGGCGCGTGGTCGAGCCATCGGCCTGCCGGAACGGCTCGAACACCATCGGCAAGAAGCGCGGGTCCATGCCCTCGCCAGTGTCGATCACCTGCACGGTCATGCGCTCGGGCTCACGCTTCACGCGCACCCACACGCGCCCGCCGCGCGGCGTGAACTTGATCGCGTTCGACAGCAGGTTCCACACCACCTGCTGCAGGCGATCCGGGTCGGCCTCCAGCGTGGTGCTGTCGATCTTGTCGACCTCGAGCGTGACGCCCTTGGCCTCGGCCGCCGGGCGCACCGCCTCCACCGCGCCGAGCACCGGCTCGCGCAGGCTGGTCGGCCGCACCTCGAGCCGCAGCCGCCCGCTGATGATGCGCGAGAGGTCGAGCATATCTTCGATGATGCGCGCCTGGGACTGCGCGTTGCGCTCGATGATCGCCAGCGCGCGGTCGACGTCCGGCACGCTCTGCGCCTTGAGCCGGGCGCGCGCGGTCCAGCCGATCACGGCATTGAGCGGCGTGCGCAGCTCGTGCGAGATGGTGGCCAGGAACTCGTCCTTGGAGCGGCTCGCGGTCTCGGCCTGCTGACGCGCTACGCGCTCGCGCTCGAGCAGGCGTGCGCGCTCCAGCTGGTGTGCCTCGATCGTGCGCCGCGCGCGGATCTCGGCGGTCACGTCGACCGCGAACACCAGCACGCTGTCGCGCTCGCCGCTCGGGCCCGACAGCGGCTGCACCGACAGGTTTACGAAGCGCGTCTCGCCATCGAGCTCGATCGGCAGCTCGGGCAGGAACACCGGGTTGCCCGAGCCGTGCACGGTATCGAGCGCCTGCTCGACGCTCGCGTGGATGCTCTCGCCTTCGAAGAACTTGGCGTAGCTGGGGTTGGAGAGCTCCAGCGCGCGCTCGGGGCCACGGAAGATCGCGATCAGCGCCGGCGCCGCGTTCACGATGTCGTGCACGCGCGTGCGCTCCTGGTGCTTGGCCACGGCCCACGCTGCGCGCTCGGCGATCGCGAGCACCAGGCGCTTGTCGCGCTCGGTGAACGACACCGCGCGCGTGGAGCCCACGTGCGCGACGCCGAGCACTTCGCCTTCGGCCTGCATCGGCACCCCGAACACCGCGCGTGCGCCGCGCGCCGTCAGCACCGTCTTCAGCGTCTGGCGATCGTCGCTCGACTCCGAGATCTCGAGCGGCTTGCGCAGCGCCGCGATGCGGCCCGCAAAGCCGCTGCCGATCGGCACCCGGAAGCGCTCGTCTGTGCGCTCCTGGTTGGCGAGCACGCTCGCGCGCACCACCAGCTCGTCGCCGCTGCGCAGCAAGATGGTGGCCGAGTCCGCGACCTCGGACACGCTGAGCAGCACCGAGAGCAGCTCGCGCAGGAACTCGCTCAGGTCGTTGGTGCCGAGCGCGGCGGTGGCGATGCGCTCGAAGGCGACCGCACGCCGCATCGCTTCGTCGCGCTCACGCGTGCGCTCCGCGACCTCCTCGTGGCGCACCGTCTCGCGCTGCTGGAACAGATCCACGAACGCACGGACGCGCGCGCGCAGCACCTCGGCGTCGAACGGCTTGGTGAGGTAGTCGGCGGCGCCCACCGCGTAGCCGCGGCGCACGAACGCCTCGTCGCGGTGCAGCGCGGTCAGGAAGATGATCGGGAGCTCGCGGCCGTTGTCCGTGGCGCGGATGCGGGTGGCGACCTCGAAGCCGTCCATCTCCGGCATCTGCACGTCCAGCAGCACCACCGCGAACGCCTCCTCGCGCACCCGGGCCAGCGCCTCGGGGCCGGACTGCGCCTGTACCACGCGCACGCCCAGGGGCCCGAGCACAGCCGACAGAGCCATCAGGTTCGATGGCACGTCGTCGACGATGAGAACGCTCGATTTCCCGGAGATCGGTTCCACGTACAAGCCCGTCGGGGCGGAGGAGTTGGGGCTCACGACAGGAGACGCGCCCGCAGCGAGGGCCGCTTGGACAGCCAGCGATGCACGACCGCCAGGAGCTTGTCAGGATCGACAGGTTTCGTCACGTAGTCCGTGGCCCCGGCTTCGATCGCCTTCTCACGGTCGCCCTTCATGGCCTTGGCAGTCAGCGACACGATCGGCAGCTTCTGGAACTGGGTGATG
>DASUME010000674.1:0-2434 GCA_036277895.1 Polyangiales bacterium | reverse complement strand
AAGACCTGCACATCGAGCCCGGTCTCGTCCATGAGCGCGAGCCGCTCCACGGAAAGATCGAGCAACCGCCGCTCGAGGTCGCCGGAGTGAAGGGAGACGCTTGGGTCCGTCGCCTCCAGGCCCGCTCGCGTCCAAGCGTCGAGGACTTCGCGGGTTACGAAGTGTTCTTCGATTCCGATCAGCTTCACGATGCGCCTCATCTTGCAGACCGTCAGGACGCGGTCGTGCGGTGAGGTAGCCGCGCTGTGGCTCGGGGGCGCCCTACTGGGGTGCGGCTTGTGGCCGCAGCCCCGCCAGCGCTCTCCAATCTCGAGCGAGGCTTGAAGCAGCGCACCGGTCGGGGGCGCCCTCGGGGCCGAAGCGGAAGTGCACGGACGACAACGAGGGCGACGTAAGCCGCGGCAGCCCGCACCCTTGGCGAGGCCACGCACGTCAACGGGTGAGAAGGGGCGTATGTCTTGGGTGCACGCTTCGAAGGTGCCTGGGGCGTGCGCGCAGCGTCCGCCATCTCGTTCATGCTCGCGACGAGTCCCAGGCATCCCGCGAAGCGACTCTGCTCGCGCGCGTTGCGCGTGTCCCGTCCACCGCCCACTCGCGGGGGGGCGCTCAGGCGATCGCGCCTCCGTCGACGGTGAGGATGGCGCCCGTGATCAGGCTTGCCGCCGGACTCGCAAGGAAGACGATGGCGTTCGCGATCTCGCGCGGCTCCCCGAAGCGCCCGAGGGAGTTGAGGCTGCGCTGGACGTCGGCCGCGGCGGCGATGTGTCCTGCAGGCCCCAGAGCGATAACCAGCGTACCTTGGTCGCGTTGGCGAAGCGCGGATGCACCTCGTCGACGATGAGCTCCAGGTTCTTGCGCCCGAAGAATCGCTGCTGCCGTGTCTACGCAGGTGACCCTCGGCCTCGCCGGATCGAGCTCGTTGAGCTGCGTCGTCACGAGCCCAAGGCGCACGCTACTTGCCGGACTTCGCCTTGCTCGCGACATAGGCGAACAGCTCGCGCACGATCGCGGCATCCACCGCGCCCGTCGTCGCGCTCCAGAGTTGGTTAGCAGCCCGCGCGGGGGAAGGGCTGGGGCGCGCCTCGCGTAAATATCTAGTCCATGCCCCCCGCCATCACCACACCGAGCACGAGCCGCGAGCCCGCGGTCGATCCGGCCCTCCAGGCGATCATCGGCAGCGCCGATGCGCCCGCACGGATGCCGCCGAGCGTGGCTCCACCGCACAGCCTGCCCGGCAGCGTGGGAGCGCTGGCTGGCGTGTGGACCCTCTTTGGAATGGTCCGCAGCGGGATGGCGTGGGCGGAGCAGCAGCGTGCGCGCCATGGCGACATTCAGCGCTCGATGTTGTGACGATGCCCTGGTGCGCATCTTCTTGACGGTGATGTTCGGCGCTTTCGACACGACTTCGTTCGCCGTTACCAGCATGGCGTACCTGCTGGCGAAGCATCCTGACTGGCAGGAGCGCCTGCGCGAGGAGGCGCGCACGGTCCCGCCGGAGCTCGACTGGCCCAGCTTGCAGAAGCTGCAGCAGCTCGAATGGGCGTGGAAGGAGACGCTGCGGCTGATGCCGCTGACAGGCTCGCTACCACGCCGCGCGTTGTGTGAGGTCGAGGTGCTCGGCCACCGACTCCCGGCCGGCACCTACGTGGGCGCCTCGGTCGGAGGCCTGGGGCGCGATCCCCGCTGGTGGAGCCGTCCGCTGCACTTCGATCCGGAACGCTTCTCGCCCGAGCGTGCCGAAGACAAGCGCCACCCGGCCATCTTCTTGCCCTTCGGTGCCGGGGCGCACGCCTGCGTCGGCATGCAGCTCGCGACCATCGAAGCCAAGCTGCTCTGGCACAAGCTGCTCACCCGCTGCCGCTTCGAGCTCGCGCCCGACTACCGGGCTCGCCACACGTTTACTCCGCTCGGCTGTGTCTCCGGCAAGGTTCGTCTCAAGCTCGTCCCCCTCGCGTAGCGCGGCGGGAAAAAGGCGCGTGCGTGAGCCGTCTTCGTGGTGGGTCCCAGCTCTTCAGACGCGGGCCGTGCTCGGCGCTGCCGTCGTGCCTCCGTGTTGCCAGGTAGTTCGCTCGATGTACGTGGCAGTCGTCGTCGCCGAACATCTGGCGGGCCACCGGCACGTAGCCGAGCCGACGATAGAACTGGATTGCGCGCGTGTTGTGGGCGAGCGGATCGATCACGATCGCGGCCACCGCGAGGTCGGCGAAACAGCACTCGTGAGCCAGAAGCTCCTCAACGGTCTGCTCGGGGAAAGGGCGATCCGTGCCCGCAGCCCGCGAGTGACATCGGGCGCGGATCGCGCATGAGCCTACAGATCGAGAGTCAGCGTGAGCCCGCCGCGCGGGCTGTCTCGTGCGGCCTGTTGGAGGTACGGCCGCTGTCGCGATGCTGGCGGCTCAAGAGGATGACCACGATGGCCGCCAGGATCAACGAC
>DASUME010000673.1:0-2066 GCA_036277895.1 Polyangiales bacterium | reverse complement strand
GACGCGATGTGGATGCTGTGGCTGGGCTTCTTTCGCGAGCACTGCGCGGCCCTGGTCTCGCTGCTGGTGTTGTTGCCCGCGACGTTGATCGTCGACTGGCGGCTCGGCTCGCTGCTGTGCGGGCTGGTGTTCGCGTTCGCGTTCCTGATCGCGATCGTCGTGCGCCGCACCAACGATCTGCAGGGCCGCGTGCGCGAGTACCACACCAACCTCGCCGAGCACGCGTCCGATGCCCTCGGCAACCTGCCGGTGGTGCAGAGCTTCACGCGCGTCGACGCGGAGATGCGCGAGCTCAATCGCATCAGCAAGGCGCTGCTGGCCGCGCAGACACCGGTGCTCTCGTGGTGGGCGATCGCGGCGATGGCCACGCGCGCGGCGGCCACGCTGACGGTGACTGCGATCCTCTTGCTCGGCACCTATCTCTACCTGCACGGCGAGGTGTCGCTCGGCCATGTGGTCACGTTCATGAGCCTGGCCACGATGCTGATCAGCAAGCTCGACGGCACGGTCGCGTTCGTGAGCTCGCTGTTCATGGAGCTGCCCAAGCTGCGCGAGTTCTTCGAGGTGCTCGACACCCAGCCCAGCGTCGCCGACCGCCCGAACGCGCGCGACGCCAGGCAGCTCAGCGGCGCGATCGAGTTCCGACAGGTGTCTTTTTCCTACGATGGAGCGCGCAAGGCGGTCGCGGACGTCTCGCTGCGCGCCGAACCTGGCGAGACGATCGCGTTCGTGGGCTCCACGGGCTCGGGCAAGACGACCTCGCTGTCGTTGCTCTATCGCGCGTTCGATCCGAGCGAAGGTGCCATCCTCGCGGACGGCGTGGACCTGCGCGACTACAGCGTGGAGTCACTGCGCCGCAACATCGCGGTGGTGTTCCAGGAGCCGATGCTGTTCGCGCGCTCGATCCGCGACAACCTGCTGATCGGCAAGCCGGACGCGACCGACGCCGAGCTGCTCGACGCGATGCAGCGCGCACAGGCCGGAGACCTGCTGCAGAACATGCCGAAGGGGCTCGATACGGTGCTCAGCGAGCGCGGGCGTTCGCTCAGCGGCGGCGAGCGTCAGCGCCTGTCGATCGCGCGCGCGCTGCTGAAGTCTCCGCCGATCCTGATCCTCGACGAGGCGACGGCCGCGCTCGACGCCAGCACCGAGGCCAAGCTGAAGATCGCGCTCGACGAGGTGATGCGCGGCCGCACCACGTTCGTGATCGCGCATCGCCTGTCCACGATCCGCAACGCGACCCGGATCGTGGTCTTCGAGCACGGACGCGTCATCGAGTACGGCAACTTCGAGCAGCTGGTCGCGCAGGGAGGCAAGTTCGAGGAGCTGGCGCGCGCGCAGTTCATGACCGGCCCGCGTGATAACGAGGCGCCTCTCCTTACGACTCATTGACGAGAGGTGATGCGATGACGATGTCCGCGAGCCGAGGTCCGAACCTCGGGTTGGTCGAAGGCGCCGTGGCGAAGCTGCTGATGCGCGCGTCGACGGTCGTGCAGTCCGAGCTGATCGCCGAGCGATTCCGGCTGATTACGCTTGGCGGCCCGGAGTTGCGCGGGGCCGCCTGGGAGCCCGGCCAAAAGGTGCAGGTCGCGTTTGGGGGCTGGGTCCAGCGCACGTACACGCCGCTGTCCTGGGACCCCGTCGCCGGCAACGCGCAGCTGCTCGCCTACGTGCCGGGCGAGGGGCCGGGCTCGGAGTGGGCGCGCTCGGTGCGCGTCGGCGACGGCTGCGTGCTGTTCGGCCCGCGGAGCTCGCTCGACCTCAACCTGCTCAGCGCGCCGGGCCTGCTGTTCGGCGACGAGACGTCGATTGGACTCGCGCATGCGCTGCGCCACAGCAAGAGCGGTGGCCACGGCATCGAGCTGTTGCTGGAGGTGAGCTCGGCGGTGCGCGTGCGCGAGGTGCTGCAGCGGCTCAACTTGGAGGCGTCGCGCGTCGAGAAGCGCGAAGGCGACGCGCACGTACCCGAGCTGGAGCTCGCGATCACACGCGCGGTGCAGCAACGTTCGATCGAGACCGCCGTGCTCTCGGGCAAGGCCACCACCATCCGCCAGCTAGGCAAACAC
>DASUME010000672.1:0-3166 GCA_036277895.1 Polyangiales bacterium | reverse complement strand
GGGCTTCCGCGCCCGCGCGTCCGGCCAGCTCGACGACCGCGAGCTGAGCGGGCAGGCTGAGCATCCGCAGCTCGAGGTCGCGATCCAGCGCGCGTACTCCGAGCTCCTGCGCGCACTCATGCGAGATAGTCGACCGCTCGCCGCCTGAGCTATCCTTCCCCGATGAAGCGCATCGGGACCGTGGGGCTGGTGCTGTGTCTCGCGTGCGGTGACGATGGCGAGACGCCCAGCGAGGACGCCGCGCGGCCGGGAGCGCCGGACGCCAGTGCGCCGGACGCGGGACGACTCGACGCCAGCGCGGACGCGCGCACGCCAGATGCACGTGCGCCGGTCGACGCCGCGCGTGCGCCCGTCGATGCAGCTACACCGGATGCGGGCACAGACGCGGCCGCACCTGGCTTGCGCGCGACGATCTGTGGCGACGCGACCGACTGGCCCAACCCACTTCCCGCCTCGCGCACCGCCCAGCGCGTGAGCGACGGCTTCGGCTTCGTCGAGGGTCCGGTCTGGGTGGCCGAGCTCGGCGTACTGCTGTTCTCCGACATGAACATGGGCGGAAGCAATGCGCTGGGACCGCCCTCGCAGATCCGTCGCCTCACGCCGCCGTCGAGCTTCGACGTGCTGCAGCCGGTATCCGGCAGCAACGGGCTCGCGCTGTTCGCGCCCACCACGCTGCTCGCGGCCACGCACGAGACGCGTAGCCTCGCGTTCGTCGACGCCAGGACCGGCTTGCGCACGCCGATCGCGATCACCTACGACAACAAGCGCTTCAACTCCCCGAACGACATCGCGATCCGCGACGATGGCTGGGTCTACTTCAGCGATCCCGACTACCAGCGCGGCGCGCGCGCCAAGGAGCTCGACACCGCGATCTACCGCGTGCAGCTCAGCGCCAGCACGAGCACCGCGAGCGCGCAGCTGATCGAGAAGTACACGCAGCCGAATGGCGTCGCGCTCTCGCCCGATCAGAAGACGCTCTATGTGGGCTCGTCAGGCAACGACATCTTCAAGTACGACGTCGCCGCCGACGGCAGCGTCAGCAACAAGACCCCGTTCGCCAAGGTCGGCGGCAGCGACGGACTCGCCGTCGACTGCGCGGGCAACCTCTACGTCACCTCCGGCACCGTCGAGGTGTTCGCGCCCGCCGGCGACAAGCTCGGCGACATCAACGTCGGCGTCGGCGACAACCCCAGCAACGTCGCCTTCGGCGGTGCCAGCGCCAAGACGCTCTACATCACCGCGGGCGACTCGCTCTACGCGATCGAGCTGAAGGTGCCCGGCTTTCCCTACTGACGCAGGTCGCGCACGGCCGCAATGGCGCGCAGCTGCGAGCCGTCGGACAGCGCCAGCGAGACGGGCACCGAGTCGCCGGCCTGGAGCGCGCGCTTGAGCCCGAACAGCATCAAGTGCAGGCCACCGGGCTTGAACGTGGTGTCGCGCCCGGCGGGCAGCTCCACCTTCGTCAGCGCCTGCATCTTCATCTGGCCGTGGGTATGCACGTGCGTGTGCAGCTCCACGCGCGCAGCGAGCTCGCTCGAGGCGGACATCAACGACACGGTCTGCGCGAGCGGGTTGTGGATGGTCAAGAACATCACGGCCATGGTCTGACCGGGAGGCGGCTGCGGAACGTAGGCGTCGCGCACGTCCGGAGACGCCGCGTAAGCGACCGAGGCAAACAGCAGCGTGAGCAAGAACGATCTGCGCATGAGTTCCTCAACGAGCGAGTGCGTCGCGAATGGCGTGTTGCCAGACCTCGAGCGGGCTGCCGTGCGCGATGCGCTCCACCAGCTCGCCGTTCGGCGCGATCACGTACACCGACGAGGGATGCTCGACCGAGTACGCTTCGCCAGCTTCGTTCGGCACGCGGCGAAAGCTCGCGCCGTAGCGAGACGTGAGCGCCTGCAGCGATGCTTCGTCGCCCGTGACGCCCACGATGCGTGGGTGAAAGTAAGGTGCGTACTCGGCGAGCCGCTGCACGGTGTCGCGCGCCGGATCGACCGACACGAACACGCCGCGCACGCGCGCCTGCTCCGCAGCCCCGAGGCTCTGGATCGCCTTGCCCATGTCGGTGAGGCTGGTCGGGCAGACGTCGGGGCAGAACGTGTAGCCGAAGTACAGCAGCACGACCTGGCCCCGCAGCGAGTGTGAGTCGAGTGGCCCCTGGGCGGACTGGAGCACGAAGTCGCCGCCCTTTGGCAACGCCGCGCCCGCTCCGCGTGGCGCGTACTCGGACAACAACAGCCACATCAGCGCGCTGGTCACCAGCACGGCGAGCGAGAGCGCGCGCACGAGGATGCGCAGGTGAGACCGGAGCTGCTCGGAGACCGCCATGGCGCAGCACGCTAGCACCCGGAATTTCGCGCGCGTGCGGCACGTTGTCGCGTCCAGCCTGCGACAACTCGCCTCATGCGTGCGAGCGCACCATGGGTGTAGACAGAGACGGATGGTCCACCTGCGCAATGCCGTCGTGACGTTGGTCGTCACGTTGTTGCTCGCGTTTGCGGCGCGCGCCGATCGCGGCGACGCGGCGGACGAGGTCTACGGGCGGCTGATCGCACCTTGTTGTTGGAACCAGACGCTCGACATCCACGACTCCGAGATCGCCACGCAGCTGCGCGTCGAGATCGCCGAGCGGCTGCAGCGCGGTGAAGCTTCGCTCTCGATCGAGGACGACATGGCGAGTCGCTTCGGCGAGCGCATTCGCGCCGTGCCCCGCGCGCAGGACCCACGGCAGTCGATGGCGCTGACGCTGCTCGGCACGTTGACGTTGCTCCTGCTCGGCTTGTTCGCGCTCGCGTTCCGCTGGACGCGCGCACGTGCGGTCGCCATGCACAGCGCGGAGCTGGATCCGCTCGCCGAGTACGACGAGCGCCTCGAGCGCGAGCTCTCGCGCGCAGAGTGACGCTCAGGCAGCACAGACGTCGGGCTAGCTTGACACCCCAGGTGGTCCGAGATATCGACCCCCGCAACTACATAGTCCGTTGGGTGCCGCAAGGCATAACGAGGAAGCCGGTTTGATTCCGGCGCGGTTCCGCCACTGTAAGTGTGTCTCGAACGAGTTGGTTCGAGCCACACGAGCCAGGAGACTTACCCAATGCGACCGGCATAGCCTCCGCGGGAAACGGAGTGGCCGTCGGCGCTCTTCGTTGGGCCGCGTCCGTCTTCC
>DASUME010000671.1:0-3726 GCA_036277895.1 Polyangiales bacterium | reverse complement strand
ATGCCCTTCATCTCTTCGCCGCACGCGCAGCATGCACGATGCTCGGCAGGAACGCGGACCTCGGGGAGCAGGACGCGCTCGATATGAGGCGCGAGCTTGCCTGACCCTGTGCACGCAGGTTGATGGGTAGCCGCCAGGTTCTGGTCAAGTTTGCTGAGGGACGGAACAACAAGACCCTCAGAAAACTTGATTGAAGTCTTCCGAGGGTCTGACCTGAACGTGTGAAAGAAACAGGTAGTTCCAGCTCTCACGAGCCAGGGGTGGACGTCCACTTTTTGTCGCTGCTGGTAGAGCTCGACGAGCGGGTCACGGAGCAGGTGCGGCAGGCCGGTTGCTTTCACTGCGGCGGGCGCCTCGACCGTGCCGATTATGCCCGCAAGCCACGCGGAGGAGCTGCCGGGTCCGGCGCGGAGGCGTGGCTCAGGAGGTTCAGCCTGTGCTGCTCGCGCGAGGGGTGCCGGCGCCGGTCGACACCGCCGTCGGTGCGGTTTCTCGGGCGCAAAGTTTACGTCGAGGTGGCGGTTCTGCTCGCCTGCTTGGCCGCTGCGACGCGTGACAAGCCGCGCCAGCCAGCGCCACCGTCGGCTGCGCCGGCACGCACCGTCAAGCGTTGGCTGACGTGGTGGCGCACGGTGTTCGTGGCCAGCACGTTCTGGAGCGACGCACGTGCTCGGTTGCTTCCGCCGGTCGCCGAGCGACTGCTCCCTGCCTCATTGCTTGCTCGGTTCTCCGCGTCCACTTCGCTGCTCGATCTTGCGCGCTTCATCGCTCCGATCACGACGAGCTCGGTCGCGGACGGGTCAAGATTTCTGAGGCTCGCCATGTGACACGCAGAGGATGGCGCTCGTGACGCGCGGCGTAAGGTCGGTAGCGTGATCGAGCGATGGTTCAGGACGACAAGACGAACGCTCGGATTCGCTGGGCGCGGCTGCGCTTTCAGATCATCGGCCCGCTGCTGGCTTCGCCACCGCAAGACGGCGAGCTCAAGGCGCGGCTTGAAGAGCTGGCGAGCAAGACGTACCAGCACCCCACGCGCGGCGAGACGCTGCGCTTCGGGGTGTCCACGATCGAGCGCTGGTTTTACCACGCCAAGGACGCGAACGACCCGATCGTCGCGCTCGAGCGCAAGGTGCCCAAGCATGCCGGTCTGCATCCGGGCATCGGCGTCGCGCTGGGCGCCGCCATCACGCGTCTCCACCGAGAACACCCGACGTGGAGCTACCAGCTGCACTACGACAACCTGCTGACGATGTCGCGGCAAGACGCGACCCTTGGCGCAGTGCCGTCGTATCCGACAATTCGTCGCTATATGAAGGGGCACGGCCTGTTGCGGCAACGTCGGCGACGACCCGCCAAACCGGACGCGGCCGTCGCGGATGACGCGCCCGATGTGTATGCGCGCGAGGCGCGCTCGTACGAGCATCCCTACGTTCACGGCCTCTGGCATTTGGACTTCCACGAGGGGTCGCGCAAGGTCCTGGTGCAGAGTGGTGAGTGGAAGAGCGTGTTCCTGCTCGGCGTGCTCGACGACTGCTCACGGCTTTGCTGTCACGCGCAGTGGTACTTGGACGAGACCACCGAATCGCTGGTGCACGCGCTCTGCCAGGCCATCCTCAAGCGCGGCCTGCCACGCTCGCTGATGAGCGACAACGGCAGCGCGATGACGAGCGCAGAGACCGTCGAGGGACTCGAACGCCTCAGCATCGAGCACAAGAAGACTCTGCCGTACAGCCCGCAGCAGAACGGCAAGCAGGAGTCTTTCTGGGGACGAGTCGAAGGACGACTGCTCGCGATGCTCGAGGGCGAGAAGCAGCTCACGCTCGCGCTGCTCAACACCGCGACGCAGGCGTGGGCCGAACAGGAGTACCACCGCACGACGCACAGTGAGATCGGCGTGACGCCGCTCGAGCGCGCCATGAGCACGGCCACTGTCGCTCGACCAAGCCCCAGCACGGACTTGCTGCGCCGCGCCTTTCGCATGCAGGTCTCCCGCGCTCAACGTCGCGGCGATGGCACGATCAGCGTCGAGGGCGTGCGCTTCGAAGTGCCCAGTCGCTACCGAACGCTGACACGATGTACCGTTCGCGTTGCGCGCTGGGACATGTCGAGCGTCGACCTGGTCGACCCGCGTACGGGCGGACATCTGGCGACACTGCTGCCGCTCGACAAGCAGAAGAATGCGGACGGGCAACGGCGGGCCATCCGATGGGCTGCGGCTCGTCCAGAGCCAACCGCGGTCGGAATCGCGCCGCGCTTGCGCGAGCTGATGAGCGACTACGCCGCCACGGGCCTACCGCCCGCCTACCTTCCCAAGCACGACGCAACCGAAGACGACGAGGAGACAGGATGAATCCGAAACTGCAGACGATGTACGGTCTCAAGTTCCACCCATTCCGGCCCGATGTACCGATCGAGGCCCTGCACATCACGCCCAAGGTCGACTCGTTCATCCGGCGCGTCGAGGTCAGCGTCGCCGACGGCGGATTTGTGATGATCACGGGAGACCCCGGCACGGGTAAGAGCGTCGCAATGCGGCTGCTCAACGAGCGACTATCCAGGCTGCCCGACGTCATCGTGGGCACCATCGAGCATCCCCAGAGCCGCACCAGCGACTTCTATCGCGAGCTCGGCGATGTCTTCCAGGTGCCGTTCGGCATGCACAACCGATGGGCTGGCTTCAAAGCCTTGCGCCAACGATGGGGCGAGCACATCCAGACCACCATGATGCGCCCCGTCCTGATCATCGACGAAGCGCAGGAGACGCTGACCACCGTGCTCAACGAGCTGCGCATCATCGCCAGCAAGGAGCTCGATTCCAAGCAACTGCTGTGCGTGGTATTCGCGGGCGATCAGCGACTCCCCGATCGCCTTCGCTCTCCAGAGCTGCTGCCGCTGGGCAGTCGCATTCGAAGACGACTCACGCTCGACTACGCTGCGCGTGACGAGCTTCTTGCTTGCCTGGATCACCTGCTCGATGCGGCTGGCAACCTGTCGCTGATGACCACCGAGCTCAAGTCCACGCTGGCCGACCACGCCGCGGGCAACTACCGCGTGCTGATGAACATGGCCGACGAGCTGCTGGCCGCCGCCGTCGAGCGCGAGCTGCCCAAGCTCGACGAGAAGCTCTACCTCGACGTCTTCGCCCAAGCCCCGCGACCCAAGGCCGTCGCGGCAAAGAGACGGTGAACGACGCCCGGCTGCGAGAGCTCTGGGCCGCGCCGGAGCTCGCACAGCTTCCCCCACTGCTGGCAGCGCTCGACGCGCTCGCGACCATGCTGCGCGCGCAGCACCCCACACTCGATCACGAGTGGACCGCGACGGACCCGGCATCGCTGCTCGAGGCTCGCGCGCTCGTCGCCGTGATCGCGACTACGCGTGCCCAGCTCGTTGCATACCGCCGGAGCGTAGGTCGCGCCCTGCGCGACCCGCACGCTGACGGCGACGATCTTCCATTCTGATCCGCGGCGCCAGCCTCGTCCGCATAACCTGCGCTGGCCACAGCTGCGTCCGCCAGCCGTCCCTCGAAAATCGTGATCAGCGAACCATCAATCTGCGCGACCAGGCTCACATTGCAACGTCGACACGGTGTTATGTCGACAGCGCGCCCTGCCGCAGCGTCGTCTTGGCGCCAGGTCGACCGTGAGTTATTTGCTCCTTTCGACGTGTCGAGGGAGGATGCCCTACGTATGCCTACGCTGACCTCTACGGCTTCCACGGCGCGGCCCG
>DASUME010000670.1:0-27979 GCA_036277895.1 Polyangiales bacterium | reverse complement strand
CCGTAGACCTCGTAGAAGTCGAAGTTGTCGACGCGGAAGCCGGTCTGCTGGCCGTAGTACTCGACTACCTCGGCGCGCGTGAACATGCCGGGCAGGTGCGTCGGCTGGCGGCGCGTGAGCTGGCGGAATTCGTCGTCGCCGGGCTCGACCCAGTAGGCGAGCGAGTTGCCGAGGTCCATCAGCGGATCGCCGAGCGTGGCCATCTCCCAGTCGAGCACGCCGATCACACGCATCGGGTCGCTCTCGTCGAGCACCACGTTGTCGAAGCGGAAGTCGTTGTGCACGACCGTGATCGCCACTTCGTGCGCCGGCATCTTGGCCGCGAGCCACGCCATCACCGGCTCGAAGTCGCCCACGTTGTCGGTGCGCGCCTTGCGGAAGCGGTCGGACCAGCCCGTGATCTGCCGCGCGACGTAGCCTTCCCCCTTGCCGAGCTTGTTCAGCCCCGGCGCCGTGTGGTCGACCTTGTGCAGCTCGATCATGCGGTCGAGCACGTTGCGACAGAGCACGCGCGTGTCTTCGGGCGACAGCGTCATGCCCCTGGGCAGGTTGGTGCGCGGGATGATGCCGCGGATGCGCTCCATCACGAAGAAGTCCACGTCGAGCACGCTCGGCTCGTCGCAGACCGCGATCACGTGCGGCACGTACGGATAGACCGGCTCGAGCGCCTTCATCACGCGCGCTTCGCGCAGCATGTCGTGCGCGCTCTTGGCGCGATGCCCGAACGGCGGACGCCTCAGCACGAGCTCACGCCCCTGAGGGTACGCGAGCAGGTAAGTAAGGTTGGACGCACCGCCCGGAAACTGCGTGAGCACGGGTGTGCCCTCGAGCGAGGGGTCCACGCTGCGCAGGTAGGCAGCGACCCTCTCGACGTCCAGCTCTTCCCCCTGGCGCACGTCCTTGGCGCGATCGACGAAGCTCATCCGATCAGGATTCCGCCGTCGACCGTCAGCACGGTGCCCGTCGTGTAGCTCGATGCGGGCGACACCAGGTACAGCGCGGCACCCGCCATCTCCTCCGGCTGCGCGACGCGCCCGAGCGGCGTGCGCTCCAGGAACTTCTCGCTGATCGAGGGCGTGTTGACGAGCGTGGAGGCGAACTTGGTGTCGGTGAGGCCGGGGGCGAGCGCGTTGACGCGGATGCCGAGGTGGCCGACTTCCTTCGCGAACGACTGCGTCATCGACAGGATCGCCGCCTTGGTGATCGAGTAGATGCCCTGGTACGCGCCCGGCACGAACGCGTTGATCGACGACAGGTTCAGGATCGCGCCGTAGCTGCGCTTCTGCATCAGCTTGACCGCGCGCGCGGACATGAAGAAGTAGCCGCGGATGTTCACGTCGACCGTCTTCTGGAACGCGGCCAGGTCGGTGTCCTGGATCGGGCCGAAGTAAGGGTTGGCGGCGGCGTTGTTGACCAGGATATCGAGCCGGTCGTGCTTGGCGGCGACGGTCTCGTAGAGCTTGTCGATCGCCTCCAGGTCGCCGATGTGACAGGGCAGCGCCTCCGCCGAGCCGCCGTTGGCGCGGATGCTCTCGGCCACGCCTTGCACGCTCTCGACCTTGCGGCTGGTGCAGATCACGTGCGCGCCGTTGGCCGCGAGCGCGTGGGCGATCGACTCGCCGATGCCGCGGCTGGCGCCGCTGACGATCGCGATCTGACCCTTCAAATCGAACGACGGAACCTTGGCCATCACGCCCTCCCGAGAAAGAAGCTGGACGCTACGCGCGCAGGTCAGGGTGCGCAAGCGCGAACGAAGGCTTCCGCGAGCGACGGATTGGACGCCCAGTGCGCGTGCACGTACGACGCGAGCACGCTGCCGCGGCCGTAGCCCTCGGCCGTGATCGCGCCGCTGCGCCGCGTGTGCAGGCGGTATTGCCCCGGCGGCTCGCGCGTCTCGAAGCGGGAGTAACGAAACTGGTGACCGCGAAAGCGCTGACCCGCCTCGCCGAGCAGCGTGTCCGTGGCGGTCTCGACCTCGACGTAGCCGAGCGCGCCCAGCTTGGGCTGCATGATCGCCTCGCCGGGGATCAGGCCCGCCATGCCATGGCGCACGCCGTCGAGCGTGACGATCGCCTCGCTCAGGTACATCAGGCCGCCGCACTCGCCGTAGATCGGACCGCTGAACGCGTGCAGGTCTGCGTGCAGGGCGCGGTTCGCCGACAGCGCCGGCGCGTGCAGCTCGGGATAGCCGCCGCCGAAGTACAGGCCATCGACGCGGGGCAGGCGATCGCTGAGCGGCGAGAACGGCACCAGCTCCGCACCGCAGCGCTCCAGCAAGCGCAGGTTGAACGGGTAGTAAAACGAGAATGCCGCGTCCTGCGCGATGCCGATCCGGCAGCGCTTGGGGGCCGACGTGAGAGTGGGGGCTTCGCTCGCGAGCGGTGGCGCCTGGCGCGCGAGGGCGACGATGGCGTCGAGGTCCGTGAGCTCCTCGAGGCGGGTGCTCCACACACTCAGATCGAGCGACGCGTCCGCCGCGTGCAGGCCGAGGTGGCGCGAGCGGAACTGCTCGGTGCTCGCCTTGGCCATGCCGCCGAGCACGAGCGGCGAGGCTTCTCTGAGTAACGCGAGATGGCCGGCGCTGCCCACGCGATTCGCGAACACGCCGCCCACACGAAGGTCGGGATCGAACGTACTGTACCCGTGCACCAGCGCGGCCACCGAGCGCGCCATGCCGCTGGCGTCGAGCACGAGCAGCACGGGCGCCTGCAACCAGCGCGCGATCTCGGCCGACGAGCCCTCGTTCGAGGATGGGCTCGCGCCGTCGAACAGCCCCATCGCGCCCTCGATCAGCGCGATGTCCGCGCCGCGCGCGCCCTCGACGAAGCTCTCGATCACGGCCTCGCGGCCCATCATCCAGCCGTCGAGGTTGTGGCTCGGTCGGCCCGAGGCGAGCGTGTGGTAGGTCGGGTCCAGGTAGTCCGGACCGCACTTGAACGTGGCCACGCTCAAGCCGCGTGCGCGCAGCGCGTGGGTGAGCGCGACCGTCACCGTGGTCTTGCCGACGTTGCTCGACACGCCCGCGATCACGAGGCGCGCCGTCATCGCTCGAGCTCCGCGATCGCGATCGTCATGCTGCCCGACACATTGGGCTCGCGGTAGACGCGCTTGCGCATGAGCAGACGGCCATGCTTGCACGCGGCAGGCTCGGCCACGCCGCTCCCCAGCTCCCCTGCGGAGTGGAACGCGAGCGTCCAGCCGCGTTCCTGCGCGAGCTGCAACAAGCCTGCTTCGTCGCGCTTGCGATCGATCGTCGCGAGGATCCGGACGACGCCGGCGACCTCGCTGAGCGCAGCGTCGACGCCACGCGCGAGCAACGCGGCGGAGGTGCCGCGCTGGCAGCCGATGCCGAGCGCGAGCTCAATCGCGGCCACGGAAGCGCCGCTGGTAGTCGGTGCTGTAGAGTGCACTCTCGCGAAAGTCCTCGGCCGACAGCACGGGGCCGACCAGGATCGTCGCGGTCGCGCCGACGTCGTTGGACTTCACGAGCTCGGCGATCGTCGCCAGCGTGCCGCGCAGCACCTTCTGGTCCGGCCAGCTCGCGCGGTACACCACCGCCACCGCACACTCGGCGCCGTAGAACGGCGTCAGCCGCTCCACCACGCTGTCGATCACGTGCACCGAGAGGTGTACCGCCAGCGTCGCGCGTGAGGCCGCGAAGTGCTCCAGCGTCTCGGTCGACGGCATCTGCGAGGCGCGGCCCGACGTGCGCGTCAGCACCACCGACTGCGTAACCTCGGGCAGCGTGAGCTCCTGCGCGATCGCCGCCGCCGAGGCCGCGAACGCGGGCACCCCGGGCGTGACGGTGAAGGGGATGTTGCGCTGCTTCAAGCGCCGCAGCTGCTCGCCCATCGCGCTCCACAACGAGAGATCGCCCGAGTGCAGGCGCGCCACGTCGAGGCCACGCTCGTGCGCAGCGACCAGCTCGGCTTCGATCTCGTCGAGGTTCAGCGGCGCGGAGTCGAGCACGCGTGCTCCCGGCGGCGCCAGCGCGACGATCTCGCGCGGCACCAGCGAGCCGGCGTACAGACAGACCGGGCAGCGCGCGACCAGGTCGCGGCCGCGCACGGTGATCAGGTCGGGCGCACCCGGTCCCGCGCCGATGAAGTGAACGGTCATCTCGACTCCTTCTGGATGTACCACTGCGTGATCGCGCGCTGTGGGCGAAAGCCCGTCATCGTGCCGAGCGGCTCCGCCTGCTCGATCGAGATCCGGCGCAGCGTGCCGCCTCGCTCGGCATACAGCGCGTGCAGCAGCCGCTCGGTCTGCAGCGCGACGGCGTTGATCACCATACGCCCGCCGGGCCGTAGCGCGGCCCACGCGTGCTCGAAGCTCTCGGCCACGCCACCACCGAGGAAGACCGCGTCCGGCGTGGGCATGTCCGCGAGGGCGAGGCGCACCTCGAGCCGCGGCGTGCCGAGCTTCCGCGCGTTGCGAGCGATGCGCTGCGCGCGCTCGGCGTGGCGCTCGATCGCGATCGCGCGGCAAGACGGGTGCGCGAGCATCCACTCGATCGCGATCGAGCCGGAGCCTGCCCCCACGTCCCACAGCAGCTCGCCGGGGTGCGGCGCGAGCGCGGCCAGCGTCAGCGCGCGCACGTCCTGCTTGGTGATCTGCCCGTCGTGCTCGAACCACGAGTCGGGAAGGCCACGCAGAGGCAGCGCCGCACCTGGTGAGATCTCCAGCCCGATCAAGTTGAGGTCGGCGACAGCTTCGAGCGCGAAGCTGGCGGCCTCGCAGCTGCGCACGCGCTCGTCGCTGGCGCCGAGCTGCTCGAGCACGTGCAGCGTGCTCGCACCGAAGCCGCGCTCGACCAGCAACGCGGCCAGCTCACGCGGCGTGCGGGCATCCCACGACAAGGCGAGCACACGTCGTCCGGGCTGCAGATAGCGCACGACCTCGTGCAGCGCGCGCCCGTGCAGCGACACCAGCTCCACGTCCTGCAGCGGCCAGCCGAGCCGCGACGCCGCGAGCGACACCGAAGACGGTGCGGGGTAGCAGACGAACTCCCCGGGTGCGGGAGCGAGCGTGGCGCCGATGCCGTACCAGAACGGATCGCCGCTCGCGAGCACGCACGTCGGCTGCCCGCGTCGTGCCAGCACGTACGGAATGCCCTCGGACAGGGGCGTGGGCCACTGCATCGTCTCGCCACGCACGAGCGCGGAGACCAGCGCCAGCTGCCGTGGCGCCCCCACGACCAGCGTGGCAGTCTCGATCGCCCGTCGTGCCGCGGGCGAGAGCGAGTCCATGCCGTCCGCACCGATCCCCACGATCCGCAGCCAGGGCTCAGCCATGAGGGTGCTGATCCTCGGCGGCACGCACGAGGCGCGTCGCCTGGCGACGAAGCTCGCGCTCGACGCGCGCTACGAGCCGCTGCTGTCGTACGCGGGGCGCACGGAGAACCCGGAGTTGCCGGGCGATGTGGCCTGCCGGGTGGGCGGCTTCGGAGGTGCCGAGGCGCTCGGCGTGTTCCTGGCTCGCTTCGACGCGCTGATCGACGCCACGCATCCCTTCGCCGCGCAGATCTCCGCCAACGCGGTGGTCGCTGCGCGCGCTGCGGACGTGCCGCTGCTGCGCCTGGTGCGCCCGGCCTGGCCGCGCGAGGACACCTGGGTGGAGGTGGCTTCGATGCGCGCCGCGGCGCAGGCGCTCGGCGACGCACCGAAGCGCGTGTTCCTCACCATCGGTCGCCTCGAGGTGGGCGCCTTCAAGCACGCGCCGCAGCATCACTACGTCGTACGCGCGGTGGACGCGTTCGAGCCCGACTTGCCCGACGCCAAGGTGATCGCCGCGCGGGGTCCGTTCCGGCTCGACGACGAGCGTGCGCTGCTGGAGCGCGAGCGGATCGACGTGTTGGTGAGCAAGAACGCCGGCACCCCTGCCACCTACGACAAGCTGCGCGCCGCGCGCGAGCGCAAGCTGCCCGTGATCATGGTCGCGCGTCCGGTGCTCCCCGACGCGCCCGAGGTCGCCACCGTGGAAGAGGCCGAGGCGTGGCTGCGTCATGGCAGCGAGCGCGGCGAGTAGAGCCAGGCGCCCCCGTTCGCGCGCTCGATCGAGCGTGTGGTCGACGCGCCGATCAGCAGCAGCGTGCGCATGTCCGCCAACGCAGGATCGGCAGCGCCGAGCGTGGTCACCGTGACCTCCTCGTCCGGACGGCCGATCGCCTTCGCGAACACCACCACGGTCTGCGCAGGGCGCTGCGCACGCAGCACCGCGAACGCGCGCTGGATCTGCTCCGGCCGCGCGTTGGACGCCGGATTGTAGAGCGCGATCACGAAGTCCGCCCCGGCCGCCGCGCCGAGCCGCTTCTCGATCACGGCCCACGGCTTGAGGTTGTCGGACAGGTTGATCGCGCAGAAGTCGTTGCCGAGCACCGCGCCGAGCCGCGCCGAGGCCGCGAGCATCGCGGTCACGCCCGGCAGCACGGTCACGTCGAGCGCACGCCACGCGGGGGGGCCCTTCTCGATCGCCTCGAACACCGCCGCGGCCATCGCAAACACGCCCGGGTCGCCGCCGGAGATCACCGCCACGCGCGCGCCGCCTTCGGCCAGCTCCAGCGCCAGCCGCGCGCGCGACAGCTCGTCGCCGTTGTCCGAGCCGTGCACCGTCTGCCCCTCGCGCAGCGCGAGCCGCGCCACGTAGGTGCGGTAGCCGACGATCGTGTCCGCCTCGTCGAGCGCGTTGCGCGTCTCCGGCGTGATCCAGTGCGAAGGCCCCGGTCCGAGGCCCACCACGCGCACGAAGCCGCTCATACGAAGTCTCCGTTCGCGCGCGCACGGTACGGCCCACCATCGTGCGCCGGCACCACGATCAGCGAGAAGTACACCGACTCGTCGTCGCGCTTGTCCGCGAGCGGCTTGACTACCTCGCGCTCGGTGGTGCCGTGCTCGAAGTAGGTGGCTCCGTCGACTCGGCCGAGCCGCGCGAGCACGCGCCGCACCTTGGCGAAGTGCTTGCCGAGCTTGATGATCACCGCGGCCTCGGCGCTGCGCAGGCGCGCCTCCAGCTCGTCTTCGGCGAGCGTGCCGGGGATCACGGTGAAGGTGCGGTCCGTGCTGACCAGCGCGATGCCGGCACCCGCTGCGCAGCCGGCGAAGCTGGTGATGCCGGGGATCACGCGTGCGCGGTAGTCCCGGGCGAGCCGGTCGTGCAGGTACATGTACGAGCCGTAGAACATCGGGTCGCCCTCGCACAACACCGCAACGTCGTGGCCCGCGTCGAGCCGCTGCGCGATCGCGCGCGCGGACCCGTCGTAGAAGCCGCGCAGGGCGTCGATGTACTCGGGGTGCAGTGGCGACAGCTCGGTGGTGTACGGATAGACCAGCGGCAGCTGCTCGGCCTCGGGCCGAATGTGCCGGCCGCCGATCGCGTACGCATTGCCGCGCTTGCCGCGCTTGCTGAAGTACGCGACCACCGGCGCGCTCGCGATCGTGTGCACGGCCTTGAGCGTGATCAGCTCCGGATCTCCCGGGCCTACGCCCACGCCGAACACGGTGCCGGGCATGCTCATTCCTCGTCGCTCGCGAGCGCGTTGATCGCGGCCACGGTCATCGCGCTGCCGCCGCGGCGCCCGCGCACGATCAGCGCCGGCACGCGGCCGTCTTCGAGCAGCGCATCCTTCGACTCGGCCGCGCCCACGAAGCCGACCGGCAGACCGATCACCGCCGCGGGTCGCGCGTGGAGCTCGTCGAACAGCTCGAGCAGACGAAACAGCGCGGTGGGCGCGTTGCCGATCGCCACCAGGGCGCCGTCCAGGCGCGGCTTCCAGTACTCCAGCGCGGCCGCGCTGCGCGTGTTCTGCTGCTCCTTGGCCAAGGACGCGAGCCCAGGCTGGTCGAGGAAGCACAGCAGCTCGTTGCCCTGGGCGAGGCGGGCCCGGGTCACGCCGCTGACGATCATCTTCGCATCGCAGAGGATCGGCGCGCCGCGTCGCAGTGCGGCGGTGGCCGCCTCCGCAAAGCCGGGGCTGAACACGATGTCGTCCGCGAGGTCGACCATGCCGCAGGTGTGGATCAGGCGCACGGCCACCCGCTCCTCGGCCGCGGAGAAGCGCGAGAGGCGAGCCTCGCTGCGGATGATCGCGAACGAACGCCTGTAGATCTCGGCGCCTTCGCGGACGTAGTCGTACTTCCGGGCCATGGGAGGGCCCACTCTAGTAATCGAAGCGCGATTGGCCAGCTGGCGCCGTGCTTCTTCGAGCGGCAGCACGGGCTGGGCCGCCGCCGCGTCGACATTGCCGTCGAAGGCGAGCCGGACGCCACCCGGGGCGCGCACTAGTGTGGCCTGGTGCACGGCCGAGCTCGCGCAGCCCTTCTCGCAGCCCGACACGTGCAGCGTGAGCCCGAGCGCGGCCAGCTCGCGGCCGAGCAGACGCGTGTTCCCGAGCGCCGAGCCGCACGCCGGCGCCCCGGGGCACGCGACCACGCGCGACAGCGGATCGTCGCGATCGACGATCAAGCCGAGCGCGCGCAAGCGACTCGCATCGGTCACGCCGTGCAGCAGCAGCTCGCGGGCCGGGGTCACGCGAATGCTGCGGACCAGCTTGGCCAGCCCCGTGAACAGGGATGATGGGGCGCTTCCGAACGGCAGCGCGACGCCAAACCAACCGTCGTGCTGGCCGAGGAACGAGCGCCTCGCGAGTGCCGGCGGCTCGGCGTGCTCGTCGAGCGCGGGATGCTCGGCCTGGAGCAGCTGCACCACGACCGCCGCCGCTCTCGCTCGCGCGCAGCTGCCCAGCCATGTTGAGCCAAGCGCAACGTGCGCCAGCGCACCATCCAGGCGCACGCGAAGGTCGGCTGCGGGCATCGGCGTGGCGCCCTCGATCGCGATCGCGAGCTTCGCCGACGGCTCATACGCGCACGACACCAGTGCCCGCTCGAAGTCTCGCGCGTCTTCGAGCAGCGGGTCCACCAGCAAGGGCGCCAACCTCCGCTCATGCGTGGGATCGACGTGGGCGAGCCCGGCCTGCACCAGCCCGGCTTGCAGGCCGGCGAGGTCGTGCACGCCGCGCAGCTGCAGGTTCGCCCGCCGCGTCAGCTCCAGCACACCGTTGCCGTGGCGCTCGGCCAGCGACGCCAGCGCCGTGAGGTCCGCGCTCGTCAGCACGCGCGCCGAGGTCCGCACGCGCAGGAGCAGCCCGTCGCCCGACTCCATCGGCGTGTACACACCGGGACAGCTACCGCGACGGAGCGCGCTCTTGCGATCGAGGGTGGTCATCTGCGGGTGCCTGGCCGGCGAAAATCGGGTATGCGCGCTCGGTCATCCGCCCGCAAGCAAGGATCGTAGATGAGAACAATCCTGGTCATCGGCATCGGCGCCGGCAACCCCGAGCACCTGACCGTACAGGCGATCCGTGCGCTGAACGAGGTCGACGTCTTCTTCGCGCTCGACAAGGGCGCCAGCAAGCGCGACTTGCTCGCGCTGCGCCACGAGATCTGTGAGCGGTACATCGAAAAGGAGCGCACGTACCGCTTCGTCGAGGTGCAGGATCCAGTGCGCGACGAGAAGGTCGCCGCGTACGACGCGCGCGTGGATGCCTGGCACGGCGAGCGCGTGGAGCTGCTGGAGCAGGCGCTGCGCGACCAGCTGCCCGAGCACGGCACGGGCGCCTTCCTGGTCTGGGGCGACCCTTCGCTCTACGACAGCACGCTGCGCTTGCTGGAGCGGATGATCGCGCGCGCCAGGCTGCCCTTCGTGTACCGCGTGATCCCCGGCATCAGCAGCGTGCAGGCGCTGGCCGCCTCGCACCGGATCACGCTCAACCAGATCGGCGGCGCGGTGCACATCACCACCGGTCGCAAGCTCGGCGAGGCGCGCGAGCAGACCGACGTGATCGTGATGCTCGACGGCGAGTGTGCGTTCAAGCAGCTTCCGGGCGAGGACTACGACATCTGGTGGGGCGCCTACGCAGGCAGCGACGACGAGCTGCTGCGCGCGGGCCGGCTGAGCGAGCTGAGCGAGGAGATCGAGCGCGTGCGCGCCGCCGCACGCGCGCAGCGCGGCTGGATCATGGACACGTACTTGCTGCGGAGGCGCGCTTGACAGCGCACCTGGGCTAGCCATACCTGCTCCGGTTCACGCCAGCACTTGCGAAGTTCTGCGAACGCGCGCTGTAAAGGAAATGCACATGGACGCCGACGCCTACAAGCAGCGCGCCGAGAAGATCCGCCAGAGCTACGAGCAGCGAAAGGCCGCAGCCCAGGGCGAGAAGGGCCTGCTCTGCGTCTTTACCGGCACCGGCAAGGGCAAGAGCACGGCCGCCTTCGGCATGCTGTTGCGCACGCTCCAGCACGGCATGAACGCCGCGGTGGTGCAGTTCGTGAAGGGCGCCATCAATACCGCCGAGACGGACGCCTTCGCGCGCTTCGGGTCGCAGGTGGAGTGGCATCGCATGGGCCAGGGCTTCTCGTGGAACACGCAGGACCCGGAGCTCGACAAGCGCGCCGCCGAGGCTGCGTGGGACAAGGCGCTGGAGCTGTTCGCGCGGCCCGCGCTGAGCATGGTGGTGCTCGACGAGCTGATCGTCTCGCTGCGCCTCAAGCAGCTCGACGAGGCGCGCGTGCTGGAGGCTCTGGCCGCCAAGCCGCCGGACCTGCACGTGGTGCTCACCGGCCGCGGCGCCACGGACGCGTTGATCGAGCAGGCGGATCTGGTGACCGAGATGAAGATGATCAAGCACCCTTATCGCGCCGGCATCAAGGCGCAGCGCGGGATCGAGTTTTGAGCGTCGAGCTGCTCGCCTGCGAGAGCTGCGGAGGCTCCGATCGCGATGAGCGCGGACTCACGCGCGGACAACGCCTGATCGAGCAGCTGCGCTCGCTCGGCAGCGACGTGCGCGGCACGCGCTGCCTGTGGAACTGCCAGCGCAGCTGCTCGGTGCACGTGCGCGGCACGGGTCGCTCCGGCTACGTCATTGGCGACCTCGAGCCGTCGCTCGAGATGGCGCAGGCGCTGCTCGACTGGACCCAACTCTATGCGGCCAGCGCCGATGGCGCCGTGCCCTTCAAGACCTGGCCTCAACTCATGCGCGGCCACTTCGTGTGCCGCATCCCTGCTCCGCCCGAGGAACCAAAATGAAGAAGCTCCCCACCACGATCGTGACCGGCTTTCTCGGCAGCGGGAAGACCACGCTCTTGCGCCACCTGTTGACCCACGCCAACGGCCGCAAGCTGGCGGTGATCGTGAACGAGTTCGGCGAGGTGGGGGTCGACGGCGAGCTGCTGCGCAGCTGTACCGTCGGCTGCGAAGAGGAAGAGAGCGCCACCGGCTCGCTGTACGAGCTCTCCAACGGCTGCCTGTGCTGCACCGTGCAGGAAGAGTTCGTGCCGGTGCTGGAGACGCTGCTCGAGCGCCGCGATCGCATCGATCACATCGTGATCGAGACCAGCGGCCTCGCGCTGCCCAAGCCGCTCGTGCAGGCCTTCCAGTGGCCGCAGATCCGCGCCGCCTGCACGGTGGACGCGGTGATCGCCCTGATCGACGGGCCCGCCGTGCTGAGCGGCCAGTTCGCGCACGACCCGCACGCGGTGGACGCGCAGCGCAAGGAAGACCCGAACCTCGATCACGAGTCGCCGCTGCAGGACCTGTTCGAGGACCAGCTCTCGGCCGCCGATCTGGTGGTGGTGAGCAAGGTCGACGAGCTGCCCGCGGGCGGCTTCGAGCGCGTCAAGGCGATCATCGCGGAGCACGCGAAGCCGGGCGTGAAGGTGATCGGCGCCTCGCACGGGGAGCTGCCTTTCGACGTCATCCTCGGCCTCGACAGCAAGACCGAAGACACCATCGACGAGGTGCACACGCACCACGATGAAGATCACGCGCACGGCCGCGAGCACAGCCACGAGCTGTTCGACACGCTGGTGGTACGGCTCGGCGCGATGGACCGCGAGGCACTGCTGCGCGGGCTGAACGCCGTGGTCAACGAGCACGAGGTGCTGCGCGCCAAGGGCTTCGCCGCCGTGGAAGACAAGCCGATGCGGCTGGTGGTGCAGGGCGTGGGCGCGCGCTTCGACAGCTACTACGACCGGCCCTGGGTCGCGGACGAGCCGCGCAAGACCGAGCTGGTGTTCATCGGCCAGCACCTCGACGAGCAGCGCGTGAAGGACACGTTGCTGCGCGCAGCGCACGGCTGATGCACGTCCTCGCCACGCGGCCGGGCGGCTACGCAGCGGGCGACGGCGTCGTCGACCTCGCGCAGTCGCCCGCGGACGTGGTGATCCTGTCGTCGGCCGACACGGACCTGAAGTTGTTGGCCGATGCGCTGGAGTTGCTGCCCGCGTCGTTCCCGAGCGTGCGCCTGGCCAGCTTGCTGATGCTGCGCTCGAACGCGAGCGTGGACCTGTACTTCGACAGCGTGCTGGAGCGCGCCAAGCTCGTGGTAATCGCGCTGATCGGCGGCACGAGCTACTGGCCGTACGGCATCGAGCGCCTGGTCGAGCGCGCGCGCGATGGGCTCGTGCAGCTGGTGGTGGTGCCGGGCGACGACAACCTCGATCCCGAGCTCGGCCGGATCAGCACCGCCTCCGAGCACGACTGCTTCCGCGTCTCGCGCTACCTGCGTGAGGGCGGGCCGGCGAACGCGCGCGCGTTGCTGGAGTTTCTTGGCGCGCGCTTCTTTGGTCTCGAGAAGGTGCCCCCCGAGGCGCGCCCCTTGCCGCGCGTGGCGCTGTACCACCCGCGCGAGCCCGTCTGTGATCTGGAGCGTTGGCGCCGCGAGTGGACCGCGGGTGCGCCGGTGGCGGCGTTGCTGTTCTATCGCGCGCACCTGCAGGCGGGAAACCTGCGCGCGTTCGATGCCATGATCGAGGTGATGCAGCGCGGTGGGCTGAACCCGCTGCCGATCTCGGTGGCCTCGCTCAAGGAGACCGTGTGCCGCGCGGCCGTCGAGGAGCTGCTGCGGCGCGCGGGCGCCGAGCTGATCGTGAACACCACCGGCTTCGCGATCGGCGCGCTCGAGGGCGGCGATGACGCCGGGGCGCTGGGCCTCGATCGCCCCATTTTTCAGGCGATCCTGAGCGGCGGCAACGTGGAGGACTGGCGCGCGCAGCCGAGCGGGCTCGGCCCGAGCGACCTGGCGATGAGCGTGGTGCTGCCCGAGGTGGACGGACGCATCATCACGCGCGCGGTGAGCTTCAAGGGGCTGTCGCGGCGCTCGGCGCGCGCGGAGCTCGACGTGGTCGAGTACCAGCTGGAGCCGGAGCGCGCGGCGTTCGTGGCGGAGCTGGCGCGGCGCTGGGCCGTGCTCGCGCGTACGTCCGTCGGTTCGAAGCGGATCGCGCTGGTGCTCTCGAACTACCCCGCACGCGACGGACGGCTCGGCAACGGCGTTGGGCTCGACACGCCGGCCTCGACGGTCACGATCCTCGAGGCGATGCGCGACGCAGGGTATGACGTCGCGAACGTTCCCGCCGACGGCACCGCGTTGATGGCCGCGCTGACGTCGAACGTCACCAACGAGCTCGACCGCAACGACGCGCGGCCTGCGCAGCAGAGCCTCTCGCTCGAGGCGTATCGCACATTCTTCGCGACGCTGCCCCCGACGCTACAGCGCGCGGTCGAGAAGCGCTGGGGAGCCCCCGAGCAAGACCCGCGCGTGCGCGGCGACCGGATCGTGATCGCCGGCATCCGCTGCGGCGCAACCTTCGTCGGCATCCAGCCCGCGCGCGGCTACGAGATCGACGTCAGCGCGACCTACCACGATCCCGACCTCGCCCCGCCGCACGGCTACCTCGCGTTCTACGCCTGGCTGCGCTGCACCTATCGAGCGCACGCGATCGTGCACGTCGGCAAGCACGGCACGCTCGAGTGGCTGCCGGGCAAGAGCGTCGCGCTCTCGAGCGAGTGCTTCCCGGACGCGGTGTTCGGCCCGATGCCGCACCTCTATCCCTTCATCGTGAACGACCCGGGGGAAGGCACGCAGGCCAAGCGCCGCACCCAGGCCGTGATCATCGACCACCTGGTGCCGCCGCTGACGCGCGCGGAGAGCTACGGGGTGCTGCGCGACCTGGAGCGGCTGGTCGACGAATACTACCAGGCGCTCACGCTCGATCCGCCGCGTGCGACGCTGTTGAGCAAGCAGATCCTGAAGCTCGCACGCGACGCGAAGCTCGATCGCGAGCTGGGCTTCGAGGATCAGGATCGCTTCCTGGTGAAGCTCGATGCCTACCTGTGCGATCTGAAGGAGTCGCAGATCCGCGACGGCCTGCACGTGTTCGGGCGTTCGCCCACCGGGGAGCTGCGCGCGGACACACTGGTCGCGCTCGCGCGCATGCCGCAGAAACGTGGAGAGGATGGGCTGCTGCGCGCGTTGTCACGAGCGCTGCTGCGCGACGACTACGACCCGCTGTTCCAGGACGACTTCGCGAAGGAGTGGGACGGACCGCGGCCAGCCCTGTTGCAAAGCGTAAGCGCAGAACCGTGGCGCACGCACGGCGACACGCGCGAGCGCCTGGAGCTATTTGCGCGCGCGGTCATGAACGGCTCGCTCCAGGCACCCGCCGCGTGTGACGACGCCTTTGCGCGCGTGCGCGCGCTCGGCCCTACCCTCGACGCTTGCGGAGACGGCGAGCTGCGCGGCTTGCTGCGCGGGCTCGACGGCCGCTTCGTGCCGCCCGGCCCGAGCGGTGCGCCCTCGCGCGGACGGCTCGACGTGCTGCCCACCGGCCGCAACTTCTACTCGATCGACGTGCGCAGCGTGCCCACGCCAGCCGCGTACCAGCTCGGCGAGCGCGCCGCGACGCGCCTCGTGCAGCGCTACGTGCAGGATCACGGCGAGTACCCGCGCACGATCGCGCTCTCGGCCTGGGGCACGGCCACCATGCGCACGGGCGGCGACGACCTCGCACAGGCGCTCGCCCTGCTCGGCGTGCGCCCCGTGTGGTCCGGCCAGCGTGTGATCGACACCGAGATCCTGCCCGCACACGTGCTGCGGCGGCCGCGCGTGGACGTGGTGCTGCGCATCTCGGGCTTCTTCCGCGACGCGTTCCCCGAGCTGATCCGCCTTTTCGATGCGGCGGTGACCGCGGTGGCCGCGCTCGACGAGCCCGAGCACGACAACCCGCTGCGCGCACGGGTGCTGCGCGAGGAGGCGGCCCTGCGCGCCAAGTTCTCCGGGGAAGAGGCCGAGCGGCGCGCGCGCTACCGCGTGTTCGGCAGCAAGCCCGGTGCGTACGGCGCAGGCCTGCAAGCGCTGATCGACCGCGGCGCCTGGGACACGCGCGCCGACCTCGCCGAGGCCTACCTCGAGTGGGGCGGCTACGCGTACGGCCGCGACGGTGGCGTGCCCGCGCGCGCCGAGCTGGAGGCGCAGCTCGCTCACGTCGATGCCGTGCTGCAGAACCAGGACAACCGCGAGCACGACGTGCTCGACTCGGACGACTACTACCAGTTCCAGGGTGGCCTGAGCGCCGCGGTCGAGCATGTGCGCGGCGACAAGCCTGCGCTCTACCACGGCGATCACGCCAACCCGGAGTCGCCGCGCGTGCGCACGCTGCGCGAAGAGATCGGCAAGCTCGTGCGCAGCCGCGTGGTGAACCCCAAGTGGCTCGCCGGCGTACGGCGCCATGGCTACAAGGGCGCCGCCGAGATGGCCGCCACCGTCGACTACCTGTTCGGCTACGATGCCGCGACCGACGTGGTGGACGACTATCAGTACGCACTCGTGAGTGACGCCTACCTGCTCGACCCGGAGAACCGCGCGTTCCTGGACGAGCACAACCCGAGCGCGCTGCGCGAGATGAGCGAGCGCCTGCTGGAGGCGATGCAGCGCGGCATGTGGCGCGAGCCCGGTGCTTACCGCGCGGCGCTCGAGGACCTGCTGCTCGACGTGGAGGAGTCGTGATCTACCCGTGGACTGCCGTCGTCGGCCAGGACGCGCTCAAGCGCGCGCTCACCCTGACCGCGATCGATCCAAGCATCGGCGGTGTGCTCGTGCAGGGACCGCGCGGCGTGGCCAAGACCACGCTCGCACGTGCGCTCGCCGAGCTGGTGCCGGGGCAGTTCGTGGAGCTGCCGCTCGGTGCGAGCGAGGAGCGCGTGACGGGATCACTCGATCTGGGCGCGGCCCTGCAAGGCGCAGAGGTGCGCTTCCAGCCGGGCCTGCTCGCGCGCGCGCACGACGGCGTGCTCTACGTGGACGAAGTCAACCTGCTGCCCGACGCGCTGATCGACTTGCTGCTCGACGCCGCAGCCAGCGGGCGCAACGTGGTGGAGCGCGACGGCATCTCGCACACGCACGCCGCGCGCTTCGTGTTGGTGGGCACGATGAACCCGGAGGAAGGCGAGCTGCGCCCGCAGCTGACCGATCGCTTCGGCCTCAGCGTCGACGCGGAGGGCCGGATCGAGCCGGCCGAGCGCGCGGTGATCATCACGCGCCGGCTCTCGTTCGATGCCGATGCGGCCGCGTTCCGCACCACGTACGACGCCGCCCAGGCCACGCTGAAGGCGCGCATCACCCGGGCACGCGAGCTGTTGCCGCGGATCGCGCTGGAGTCCGCGCTGCAGGCCATCACCGAGCGCTGCCACGCAGCCAACGTGGAGGGCGTACGCGCCGATCTGGCGATGCTGCGCGCGGCACGGGCGCACGCGGCGCTGCACGAGCGCACCAGCATCACGGACGAAGACATCGAGGCCGTGGCGGAGCTCGCGCTGCGCCATCGCCGCCGTACGCCTCCGCGCGGTGGCTCTCCGTCCGGCGGCAGCGCACCACCGCGTGGCCCCTCGCAGGGAAACACTCCGGATGGCCAGGCCTTCGGCGCGCTGGAGGCGGTGCCCGTACGCGCGATGCCCGCGCCGCGCCTGCCGCTCTGGTTGACCGCCCCGACTGGCAGCGCGGAGCCACGCCGTCGCGGTCGCGGACGCACGCGCGCATCGCGAGGCGCACGCGCCGCGCTCGATCGCATCGGCAGCGTGGATTGGTTCGCCACGCTCTCGCGCACGCCGCGCGTGCTCGTGCTGCGCGCACGCCGTGCACCACCGCGCGCCTTGTGGGTACTCGCGCTCGATTGCTCCGCGTCGATGCTCCGCCACGACGCGCTCGCGCACGCCAAGGGCGTCGCGCGCGCCTTTGCCGCGCAGGCCCACCGCGCCGGCGCCCAGGTCACCGTGCTCAGCTTCGGCGCCGACCGCACCGCGCTCGCATCCAGCGCGCGCGATCATCGCACCACCCGCGATGAAGCCCTCGACGCCCTGCCTGCCGGCGGCAACACGCCGCTGGCCGCCGCGCTACGCGAGGCCTACGCGCTCTGCCGCGAGGACGAGGATCGTCACCACCGCATCATCCTGCTCACCGACGGCCGCACGCGCGAGCACGTCGAGGCCCCCGGCGACGTCGACCTCACCGTGATCGACTGCGAACGCACTCCGGTCAAGCTGGGCCGCGCCCGCACCCTCGCCACCACGCTGCACGCCCACTACCTGCACGTGGACAACCTGCGCGGAGCTACTTCTTCCCGGTGACGCGCGCGCGCAAGCGGGCCAGCGTCTCGTAGGGCATTTCCTTCGCGACGCGCTTCGCGAGCCACGCTGGCAAGCTGCCGCCGACGTCTACCTCGATCGTGTAGCGTACGCGCGTCTGCGCCGGGCCTAGCTTGGTCAGCAGGTAGCTGCCGGCCAGGCGAGGCATGCGCACCACCTTCTCCGGCAGCGGGCGCAGCGTGGGGTCGGCTTCGTGGAACGCGAGCGTGGTCGTGGCGCCCTCGTACGTGAACTGCGACTCGAGGATCACGTCGCGGTCCCAGACCGGCCACGGCACGTGGGTGCGGTTGTAGACGATCGTGTGATCGGGATCGAAGCTCTTCACGACCTCGGAGGCGACGCAGTTCTTCATCCACTCGGTGTGGTGCTCGGTCTGCTTGAGCACCTCGACGATCTTCTCCGGAGGCGCGTCGATCACCACCTCCCCGCGGAAGCCCGGCAGCTCGACGCCGGGGAGCTCCAGCCGCCAGACCTCGATGCCCTCGGCGTCGTCGATCTGCTTCCAGGTGCCCTCACGCGAGTTATCCGCGATGGCCGGCACAGCGACCGCCACGAGCACCGCGACCATCGGGATTCGTAAGCGCACGGACCGAAACGTACCCCGCAGTGGGACCGCGCGCCAAACCTGACGGGGCCGTCACTTTCAAACTTGACGCCCCCGTCACGCACTCGTACAAACCTGACACCCCCGTCATTTATGAGCGAAGAGCCCGACAAGACCAGCAAGCGCGAGCGCACCAAGCAGCGCAACCGCGCCGTGATCCTCGACGCCGCGCGCGCCGTGTTCGTCGAGATCGGCTACGACGCGGCCACCGTGCGCGACGTGGTCGCACGCACGGACCTCGCGCCCGGCACCTTCTACAACTATTTCCCGGACAAGCGCAGCGTGCTGCTGGCGGTAGTGAGCGAGTGGAGCGAGGAGTGCAACCGGCGCATGCGCGAGGCGCGCGCCTCGTCGCAAGACATCACGCAGATCGTCGAGCGCGGCTTCCGCACCTACTTCGAATTCGTCGCCAACGACAAGACGCTGTTCGAGCTGATGCGCCGCAACGGCAGCACGCTGCGCACGCTGGGCCTGGACGACACCGGCTTCACGGCCGGCCTCGATGATCTGCAGAAGGACCTCAAGCGCGCGATCCGCTCCGGCCTGATCCCGCCGCTGCCGCTCACCTACATGACGCGCGCGATCGGCGCGATGACGTTCGAAGTAGGCGCCGAGATGGCGCAGCGCGAGCCGCCGGACGTCGAGGGCGCGACCCAGTTCGCGAGCGAGGTCGTGCTGGGTGCGCTCAGCAAGCTCACAGAGAGCGCGTTCGCGCGCGCCGCCAACACACCCACTCCGCCTCGGCCGCAGGCCAAGCGCAAAGGAAAGCAGAGGAACGCATGAAGAGGTTCACGGATCGTGTCGCCGTCGTGACGGGCGCCGCGGGCGGCATCGGCCGCGCCACCGCGCTGTTGTTGGCCGAGAAGGGCTGTTCGCTCGCGATCGCGGACGTGAACGAGCGCGGCCTCGCCGAGACGGCGGAGCTGATCGAGAAGCTCGGCCGCAAGGTCAGCACGCACAAGGTCGACGTCAGCGACAAGGCGCGCATGCAGGAGTTCGTCGGCGAGGTGCTGGAGGCACACGGCCGCGTGAACATCGTGATCAACAACGCCGGCGTGGCCGTGCTCTCGTCGTTCCAGGACCACAAGCTCGAAGACTTCGAGTGGCTGATGGGCGTGAACTTCTGGGGTGTGGTCTACGGCTGCAAGTTCTTCCTGCCCGCGCTGCTCGAGGCCGACGAAGCCCACATCGTCAACCTGTCCAGCCTGTTCGGCCTCACCGGCGTGCCGCTGCAGACGTCTTACTGTGCGAGCAAGTTCGCGGTGCGCGGCTTCACCGAGTCGCTGCGCATGGAGCTGCACGACACCAACGTGGGCGTCACCAACATCCACCCCGGCGGCATCGCCACCGACATCGTGGCCTCCTCGCGCGTCAACGGCGGCGCGGACATGGAGAAGCGCAAGCAGAGCACCGCGCGCGCCTTCACCAAGATGATGCCGCCCTCGGAGGCCGCCGCGCTGATCGTGCGCGGCATCGAGCGCAACAGCCCGCGCGTGCTGATCACCCGCGAGACCTACGTGGCAGACGGCTTCAAGCGCCTCCTGCCCGCCGCCAGTGTCGACCTGATCGCCTGGGGCTACTCGCGCATGAACGAACGTCAGGCCAAGCGCCAAGCGGCGCGCGCTGCCCGCTGAGGAGTACCCGCCATGCATTTCAAGACAGAGATCGGAATCGTCGGCACCGGCTTCGCCGGGCTCGGCATGGCCATCCGCCTCAAGCAGGCCGGCATCCACGACTTCATCGTGCTCGAGAAGGGCGACGACGTGGGCGGCACCTGGCGCGAGAACTTCTATCCGGGCGCGGCCTGCGACGTGGAGTCGCACCTGTACTCGTTCTCGTTCGCGCCCAACCCCAACTGGTCGCGCGTGTGGGCGCCGCAGGAAGAGATCCTGCAGTACCTGCGCGACTGCGCCGAGAAGTTCGGCATCATGCCGCACATCAAGTTCAACAGCGCGATCGTGGAGGGCCGCTGGGACGAGGCCGCGGGCCTGTGGCGCGGCAAGACCGAGCACGGCGACAGCTTCGAGTCGCGCATCGTGGTCACCGGCTGCGGCGCCTTCAACAAGCCCGTGCTGCCGAACATCCCCGGCATCGACGGCTTCCAGGGCGAGCTGCTGCACACCGCCAAGTGGAAGCGCGGCGTGGAGCTCGAGGGCAAGCGCATCGCCGTGATCGGCACCGGCGCGAGCGCCATCCAGGTGGTGCCCGAGCTGGCG
This sequence comes from Polyangiales bacterium, assembly GCA_036277895.1. Lineage (GTDB taxonomy): Bacteria > Myxococcota_A > Polyangia > Polyangiales > DASUME01 > DASUME01. Next base: position 7,687 of record DASUME010000670.1, on the reverse strand, counting down.
AAGATCGCCAGCAAGATGACGCTGTTCCAGCGCACGCCCGCCTGGATCATGCCGAAGCCCAACCACGCCTACAAGCCGGCGCAGCAGGCGCGCTTCAAGAACAGCGCGCTGGCGATGAAGCTGGAGCGCGCGAAGCTGTACGCGCAGCACGAGCTGTTCGCGGCCGGCTTCATCACGCCCGCGCTGATGAAGCAGGGCGAGAAGTTCGCCAACAGCTACCGCAACAAGAAGGTCAAGGACCCGGTCCTGCGCGAGAAGCTGACGCCGAGCTACACGCTCGGCTGCAAGCGCGTGCTGATGTCCAGCGACTACTACCCTGCCCTCTGCCAGGACAACGTCGAGGTCGTCACCGAGGGCATCAAGGAAATCCGCGCGCACAGCGTGATCACGCGCGACGGTCGCGAGCACGAGGTCGACGCGCTGGTGTGCGCCACCGGCTTCCAGGTCTCGGAGAACGTCGCGCCGTTCGCGATCCACGGCCGGGACGGCGTCGAGCTCAACGACGCGTGGACCGCGGGCGCCGAGGCGTTCAAGGGCACCACGGTCAAGGGCTACCCGAACTCCTTCATCCTGCTCGGGCCGAACACCGGCCTCGGCCACAGCTCGGTCATCCTGATGATCGAGGCGCAGATCGAGTATGCGCTGCAGGGCATCCAGCTGGTGCTCGCCGAGGGCCTCAAGGCACTCGAGGTCCGCGCGCAGGTGCAGGACAAGTACAACGTCTGGGTGCAGAAGCGGCTCGCGCGCACGGTCTGGCAGCGCGGCGGCTGCGTCAGCTACTACGCCACCGCCAGCGGCAAGATCACCACCTTGTGGCCCGGCTTCACGTTCGAGTTCATGGCGCAGCTACGCAAGTTCGACCGTGACGACTACGTCCTTACCAAACACGGGGGCAGCTCCAAGCGACGCGGTGCGTTGCAGCTCGTGCGCAGCCTGGGCCGCCGTCGTTCCAACGTGACCTCAGACGCAGCTGAGTGATAGGAGCCTCCCCATGGTCATCGTGATCTTCTTCTTGGTCCACTGGCAGGTCTGCGTGTTCTGCCAGTCGTTCTTCCTGCACCGCTACGGCGCGCACAAGCAGTTCACGATGTCTCATGGCTGGGAGCGCTTCTTCCACCTGCTGACGTACGTCTGCCAGGGCTCCAGCTTCTTGTCCCCGCGCGGCTACGCGATCTTGCACCGCATGCACCATGCGTACAGCGACACGGCGCAGGACCCGCACTCGCCGTACTTCAGCAGCAACGCGATGACGATGATGCTGCGCACCAAGCACGAGTACGACGACTTCGCGTACGACCGGAAGCCGCCCGAGCCGCGCTTCGACGGCAACGTCCCGAGCTGGCCGGCGGTCGACAAGCTCGCGCAGTCGTGGCTGGCGCGCATCGCCTGGATGGCGGCGTACACGCTGTTTTACGTGCAGTTCGCGACCGCCTGGTGGCAGTGGTTGCTGCTGCCGGTGCAGTGGGTGATCGGGCCCGTGCACGGCGCGATCGTCAACTGGTGCGGCCACAAGTACGGCTATCAGAACTTCGACAACGGCGACCGGTCCGTGAACACGCTGTGGCGTGGACTTCCTCACCGCCGGTGAGTTGTTTCAGAACAACCACCACAAGTTTGCGATGAGCCCCAACTTCGGCGCGCGCTGGTTCGAGATCGACCCGACGTATCAAGTGATCCGCGTCCTGCGCGCGCTCAAGATCATCCGCCTCAAGGGCGGCCAGCGCATGCGTTACCCCATGGATGCCGAACCCGCCGAGTAGTCCGTGCCCTCCCCGTGCTTTCCTTCACAATGGAAGAGCGTACTTCTGCGCGGTTCAAGTCGGGCGCCCGACAACCGAGCGCCCTTGGAGGGCACATGGTCGACACCAGTGAAATCAAGGCGGCGTTGCAGCAAGAACTCGACGCGCTCACCAAAGCGCGCGACGAGCTGAAGGTCCAGCTCTCGCTCGCCAAGAGCGAGGCGAAGGACGAGTGGTCGCGCCTGGAGACCTCGTTCGAGCGTCTGCAGAGCGAGATCAAGCGCATCGGCATCGACGCCAAGGAGCCGCTCAAGGACATCGGCAGCGCCGCGCGCAACCTGCTCGATGAGATCAAGAAGGGCTACACCAAGGTGCGCTCCGACGTGAAGGCCGAGGCGAGCAAGCTGCGCGACTGAGTCGAGTCGTCCGCGCGCTCAGTTGCTCTTGCGCGAGACCTTCTTCTTGTCGGCCTTGCTGCCGCCCGGCGCCGGACTGCCGCCCGACTGCGCGTAGCCGCTGTCCTGGCTGTAGCCCTTGCGCGCGTCATCCGCGGCAGGATGCCCCGACGCGGGTGCGCCGTCCGTGACCTCCGGGCCGGACCGCTTCTCGTCTTTGCCGGGGTGCCCGATGCCCGCGCGCTCGGTGCCCTCGGTGTCGTGCCCGAACTTGCCCTGGGCCTCGTAGCGATCGCTGCCGGCTTCCACCGGGCTGTGCTCCGCGAACGAGACGTCGTAGCCTCGCTGGCCGCCGTGCTCGAAGGCCCCGCCGTAGCCGTAGCTGCCGCCGGAGCCGTACATCTGGCCGTCGTCGGCCGGCTTGTCCTCGGAGTCCGGACCGAACTTCTCGGCGCTGTTGTCGTCGGGCATGCGCTCCTCGCTCGACTGTCCGCGCTTGGCGAAGCTGGAGTGGCCGGTGTCCGACGTGTGGCTGCGTTGCGTGGTCATGTGAACACTCCTGGCGGTGTGCGGTAGATGTCTTCACGAAAGCAGTGCAAGCGGCACTCCAACCCGATAGGGCCGTGATTGCGGCACTTCCGATGTGCGCTATGCCCCTTTGCTCTGTGCGCTGAGGCAGCCTTCCCGCCACAACGAGGGCCGAGCGGTGGACAGGGACCCCCAACCCTGTCACCTTGGCGGACTTTTGATGACTGACCTCGATACGATTCCGTCTCTCCCCGCGGCTCTCCCCGCGGCGCTAGCGCACGCTCTCGACCAACACGGCTACACTGCGCTCACGCCCATCCAGGAAGCAGTCCTGGCTCCGCACCTTGCAGGCAGGGACCTGCGTATCTCCTCACGTACCGGCTCCGGCAAGACCGTCGCGCTGGGCCTCGTCGTAGGCCAGCAGCTGATCGAAAACGCTGCACCGGTCGCCGCTACCGCCTCCCTCTGTGCGCATCCGCGCGTCCTCCTGATCGCCCCCACCCGCGAGCTCGCCGCCCAGATCGGCCGCGAGCTGGAGTGGTTGTACGCCGAGCTCAAGATCGGCATCTGCGTCGTCACTGGCGGCACCAGCGTGGGCGGCGAGCGCCGTGAGCTGGCGCGTGGGCCGGCGATCGTCGTCGGCACGCCCGGCCGTCTGTGCGACCACCTGTCGCGCGGCGCGATCGCGCTCGGCCAGACCGAGTGTGTGGTGCTCGACGAAGCCGACCAGATGCTCGACCTCGGCTTCCGCGAGCCGCTCGAGCAGCTGCTCGGCGAGCTGCCCGAGACCTGCCGGCGCCACATGGTGAGCGCCACCTTCGCCCGCCAGGTGCTGGCACTGGCCTCGCGCTATCAGCGCGACCCGGTGATGGTCACCAGCGGCGAGCCCGCGCAGTCGGGCCACGAAGACATCACGCACCTCGCGTACATGATGCACCCGCGCGAGCGCTACGCGGCGCTCGTCAACGTGCTCTTGATGGCGCCCGAAGAGCGCACCCTGGTGTTCGTGCGCACCCGCGCGGACGCCTCGGAAGTGGCGACTCGCCTGGTCGACGACGGCTTCCGTGCCGGCGCGATGAGCGGCGAGATGGCGCAGGCCGAGCGCACGCGCACCCTGGAGGCCTTCCGGCGCGGCAGCGTGTCGATCATGGTCTGCACCGACGTCGCCTCGCGCGGCATCGACGTGCCCGAGATCTCGCGCGTCATCCACGCCGAGCTCCCGAGCGCCCCCGAGGTGCTCACCCACCGCAGCGGCCGTACCGGTCGCGCCGGACGTAAGGGCACCAGCATCATGCTGGTGAGCACCCCGGAGCGCGGCCTGGCCGAGATGCTGCTCGTTCGCGCGCGCATCCGCGCTCAGCTGCTCACCGTTCCCTCGGCCTCCGAGGTTCGCCTGGCGGCGGACGAGCGGCTGATCGAGGAGCTCTCGGTCGAGTCCGAGCCCACCCAGCTCGAGCTGGCCAAGAAGCTGATCGAGACGCTCGGGGCAGAGGTCGCGATCGAGCGCTTGCTCGCGCGCGCCCGCCAGAGCGGCCCGGTGGAGCCGAGCGATCTGACACCGGTCTCGCTGCAGGCGCGCCCGTACGATCGCAATGCGCGCCCCATGCCGCGCCGCGCCGGTCCGCCGAACCGCGTGCGACACGGTTGAAGGAGATTTGATGCAGTTTTCTGATTTTGGGCTGAGTCAGCCCGTGCTGCGTGCGATCGGCGAAGAGGGTTACGACACGCCCACGCCGATCCAGCAGCAGGCGATCCCGCACGTGCTGCAGGGTCGCGACTTGCTCGGCTGCGCGCAGACGGGCACCGGCAAGACGGCCGCCTTCGCGCTGCCGATCATCGAGCGGCTGGCGGCCAAGCGCACACCGCGCGTGGCCAAGAAGGCGCGCGTGCTCGTGCTCTCGCCCACGCGTGAGCTCGCCGCACAGATCGCCGAGAGCTTCGACTCCTACGGCCGCCACTCGGACATCAAGACCGCCGTGATCTTCGGCGGCGTGAACCAGACCCGCCAGGTCGAGCTGCTCGCCCGCGGCGTGGACGTGCTGGTGGCGACGCCCGGCCGTCTGCTCGACCTGCTCAACCAAAAAGCGGTCACGCTGTCGGCGCTCGAGGTGTTCGTGCTCGACGAAGCCGACCGCATGCTCGACATGGGCTTCATCCACGACGTGCGCAAGATCGCGGCGCTCGTGCCGGCGGTGCGCCAGACGCTGCTGTTCTCGGCCACCATGCCGAATGACATCCGCCAGCTGGCGGCCAAGCTGCTCAACGACCCGGTCGAGGTCGCGGTGGCACCGGTCTCCAGCACGGCCGAGAAGATCGATCAGGCGATCTATTTCGTGGAGAAGGGCGACAAGCGCAGCTTGCTCGCGTGGATCCTCGAGGACGCGCAGATCGACCGCGTGCTCGTGTTCACGCGCACCAAGCACGGCGCCAATCGCGTCGCCGAGTTCCTCGAGAAGAAGAACATCAGCGCGGCAGCGATCCACGGCAACAAGTCGCAGAACGCACGCGAGCGCGCGCTCGACGGCTTCAAGAGCGGCAAGGTGCGCGCGCTGATCGCGACCGACATCGCCGCCCGCGGCATCGACATCGACTCGCTCGCGTACGTGATCAACTTCGACCTGCCCAACGTTCCCGAGGCCTACGTGCACCGCATCGGTCGCACCGGGCGCGCGGGTGCGGCGGGCCAGGCGCTCTCTTTCTGCGAAGAAGAGGAGCGTCCGTATCTGGCCGACATCGAGCGGCTGATCCGGATCAACTTGGAGGCGGTCACCAAGCATCCCTTTCCCTCCCCGCTCGGTATCCCGGCCAAGACCGATCTCGACAAGCGTGGTGGCTCCCAGACGCCCAAGGGCGGGTTCGGGGCACGCAGGTCGGGCGGTTCGGGACACTCGCCGCGCTCGGGCTCCGGGCAACCGCGGAGCCAGGACAGGCGCCATAGCGAGGCTCGCGGCGGAGAACGTCGTCAGGACTCGCGTGGCGGCGAGGCGCGCACGCAGCAGCGCCCCGCCGCACAGGGCCAGCGCCCTGCGCAGCAAGGCCAGCGCCCCGCCGCACAGCAAGCCCAGCGCCCCGCCGCTGCGCAGCAGCGTCCCGTCGTGCAGCAGCAAGCCCAGCGCCCCGCCGCGCAGGGTGAGCCGAGGCGACAGGACCGCGCCCCGCAAGATCGTGAGCGCAGCGCGCAAGCGCCGCGTCGCGAGGAGACGGGCCGGCACGAGACGCATCGCAGCGATGCACGCCGCACGGCGGACGAGCGCGTGCGCCCGGTCGGTTCGCGCTGATCTGCGCCGTCACCAACCAAAGCCCTCTATTTTAGAACCCTTTCGCCCGGCCACGCGGTAGGCGACACTCAGCCGAGTGGAGCCTGCCTACCGCATCCTCGAGCAACACGCGCCGGAGCTGGTGGCGCGCTTCTCGGTCGCGGGCGTGCTCGCCTTCGTGTCGCCGTACGTGCGCGCGCTGCTCGGTGAGCCGCCCAGCGCGCTGATCGGCAGCTCGGTGTCCTCGCTGATCGCGCGCGAAGATCGCAGCGAGGTGCAGCGGCGGCTCAAGGCCCTGGAGTCGCCGGGCAGCGTGCGCGAGGAGTGCCGCGCGCACATGATCGATGCCTACGGGCAGCCGGTGTTGGTGCAGCTCGCGTTCTACGCGCTGCGCGCGGCGCCCGATCGCGCCGTCGGCGAGTACGTGATGGTGGCGCGCGAGATGGAGGGCGCCGCGCGGCTGGTGATGGCGCGCGACATCGGCGGCGCGCGTCCGATCACGATGTTCTCGGACGCGCCGAGCACGGGCTCGCGGCCGACCAGCGAGCAGCTCGCACGGCGTGAACAGCAACTGAGCGCGCTGATCGCACGCGCGGGCCTGTCGCACCTGCGGCTCGATACACACGGACGCGTGTTGATGATCGACCCCAGCGCGCTGGCGATGCTCGGCTACGACAAACCCAGCCAGCTGGTGGGCAAGAACGCGCAGCGCCACCTGTGGCGCGGTCCGCTGGCGCTCGCGGACGCGCTCACTCGCGTGCAGCACGAGGGCAGCGCCAGGTTCGAAGCGCCACTGCGCTGCCGCGACGGCACGCTGCGCAGCGTGGAGTGCGTGTTCGAGCCGATGCGCGGCGACGACGAGGCGGCGCTCGCGATCGACGTGCTGTTGCGCGACGTAACGAACGAGCGCCGCGAGGCCTGGGAGCGCGAGCACGCACGCGAGGCCGCGGACGCGGGCAGCCGCGCCAAGAGCGCCTTCCTGGCCAACATGTCGCACGAGATCCGCACGCCGATGAACGCGATCCTCGGCATGTCGCACCTGGCGCTGGAGGCCGAGTCGCTGTCCAAGGCGCGCGAGTACCTGGCCAAGATCCAGGTCGCGGGCGCGGGCCTGCTGGACGTGATCAACGACATCCTCGACGTCTCGAAGATCGAGGCCGGCAAGCTGGAGCTCGACCTCGCGCCGTTCGAGCTCGACCGCCTGCTCGACACGGTGGCCACGGTGATCGCGGTGCGCGCGGCCGAGCGCAAGCTCGAGCTGGTGTTGTCGGTCGATCCTGCGCTGCCGGACCTGCTCGTGGGCGATCGCGCGCGGCTCACGCAGGTGCTGGTCAACCTGGCCGGCAACGCGGTGAAGTTCACCGATCACGGCGAGGTCGTGCTGCAGCTCGATCTGGTCTCGCAGTCGGAAGGCCGGGCCGCGCTGCGCTGCTCGGTGCGCGACAGCGGCGTGGGCATGAACCCCGAGCAGCTGGCGCGCTTGTTCACCCCGTTCTCCCAGCTCGAGACCTCGAACCGGCGCGACCGTGGCACGGGCCTCGGCCTGGTGATCGTGCAGGAGCTCGTGCGCTGCATGGGCGGCGAGATCCAGGTCGAGAGCACGCCGGGCTCGGGCAGTGAGTTCCACTTCACGCTGGAGCTCGACGTGCCCGCGCACAGCCAGCCCGCGCGCGTGCGCATCCCCCCCGAGCTGCGCGACTGGCGCGTGCTGGTGGTCGAAGGCGTGGAGGCCACGCGCATCGCGCTGGAGCGCGGCTTGCTCGGGCTC
>DASUME010000669.1:0-2720 GCA_036277895.1 Polyangiales bacterium | reverse complement strand
CGAAGATCTGGGGCGCGTCGTGGGCACGATCCAGGTCGTGCTGAGCATGCCGGACAATCAGCCTCATCGCGCCGACATCGCAAAGACGCAGGTCCACAGCAGCGCGCGCCGACGCGGCCTGGGTGCGGCGCTGGTGCGCGCGGCCGAGGCGGAGGCGCAGCAGGCGGGCCGCACGCTGCTGGTGCTCGACACCGTGACCGGCAGCGAGGCCTCGCGGCTCTACGAGAGCCTCGGCTGGAAGCGCAGCGGCGAGATCCCGAACTATGCGCTGTGGCCGCGCGGCGGGTACTGCAGCACCACCGTCTACTACCGCGAGCTGGCTCTGCTCAGATGACGCGCACGTCCCAGGCGTGACCGAGCTGGTTGGTCACGCGCTCCTGATGCGTGAACGGGAACTTGCGAGCGATCTTTCGCCAGATCAGGCGCGCCGAGAAGCAGCGGAACATCGAGATCACGATCATGCCGTCGGGAGCCAGCATGCTCCGATAGCGGGCGACGACCTGCTCCGGGGAGGGCAGGTCGTAGAGCGACTCGTTGAACACGATCACATCGAACCTACGCTCGGCCTCGAAGTGTTCGGCCCACGCGACCGCGAACGATGCGTCCGGCACGTCAAGGGCGCGCGCGCGTTGGATGGCTTCGGTCGAGAGGTCGACGCCGACGTACTCGCTGCGTGCGAAGCCGTTCATGATCGACAGCAAGCGACCCTCTCCGCAGCCGACGTCGAGCACGCTCGGGCTGCGGCCCTTGCGCCAGAGGTGCGCGAGGATCAGCGCGTAGCAGCCGAACTCGGACTCGTTGTGGATGCGCTCCCAGTGCCCACGCGCGTACTCGTCGTCCCAGACCTCGCTGGAGTTCAAAGACGGGAAGACGACGGCCATGGTGGAGGACCATCGTCCCGCTCGAGCGCGCTTGCGGAGGATCGAAGTCGACATCAGCCGCACGTTGCACGTGCCGATGACGCGCCTCAACGCGTACGACCCGCGAGCCACAGATCGCGCTGCGCGGCTCACCCGGTGTTGTGCAGCCGACAGCCTGGCTGTCTGGCGCGCGCGACACGGCGTCTTTCGATCAACGCACCATCGCGTTGATGACCTGGCGCAGCTCGTGGCCTGCGACGGGCTTCTCCACGCGCTGGTTGGGCACGTTGCGCAGGAACTCGCGAGCGCGCGGGGTGAACGCACCGCCGGTGAAGAACACGATCTTGTCGGCCAGATCCGCGAAGTCGCGCAGCACGCGGGCGTGGAAGTCCATGCCCGTCAGGCCGGGCATCATCAGGTCGCACACGATGGCATCGAAGCGCTCTCCGCCTTCGAGCCGACGCAGCGCCTCGGCCGCGTTGTCGAGCGCCACCACGTCGTGCTCGCTCGTCAGCGTGCGCCGAACCACCTGCGTGATCAGCCGCTCGTCGTCGATCACCAGCACCCGCCCGCGCCGGAGCGCACGAATGTCGCTGTCGCGGTCCTCGTCCGAGGGCTCGGGCGCCGCCGCTGCGCACGCGGGCAGCGTGACGCGCAGCTCGTTGTGGTCGCCGCTCTCGATCGCGATCGCGCCACCGTGCTCCGCGATCACGCGCTGGCAGATCGAGAGCCCGAGCGCGATCGCCGCGGGACGCGCGCTGGAGAACGGCTGCGTCAGGCTCGCCTTTGCCAGCTTCGAGAGTGGCTTGCCGCTGTCGCGCAGCACGATCACCACGTGCTCGGATGCGTCCGCGTAGAGCTGCACCGAGATCGTGTTGTGCGCGGGGTTGCCCTCCTCGATCCCGTGCGCCATGTGCAGGATCAGGCTCAGCAGCGCCTGCCCGAGCCGGCTCTGGTTGCCCCACACGCGCGGCGTCTCGCTCAGCTCGCGGCGCAGCGTGGCCCGCGGGCGGATCTCGTTCCAGGCCAGCCGCAGCGCCGAGTCGAGCACACCCTCGATGTCGACCAGCGCGCGGTTCTCGTCGCCGGCGCGTGAGAACACGTTCAGGTCGCGCACCACCGTGCGCACCCGCGTGGCGGCCTCGCGTGCGTCTTGCAGCTCCTCGAGCAGCTCCCCGTGCCCGCTGATCTGCTCGGCCTCGCGCAGCGCGAGCTCGAGGTTCGCGATCACGGACGCGAGCGGGTTGTTCACCTCGTGCGCGATCGCCGCCGCCAGGTCGCCCACGGACGCCATGCGGTCGGTCATGAACAGCTGCGCTTCGCTCGCCTTCTTCTCGCTGACGTCGCGCTGGATCACGAGCGCACCGCTGACGCCGTGGCTGCTGCGCACCGGGCCGAGGTGGTTCTCGGTCCAGGTCGCCGTGTCGCCCTCGCCGAAGTTGCACAGCTCCAGCGTGTGCGCAGCGCCCGACGCAAACACCGAGTCCAGCGCCGCCCGCATCTCCGCGTGGTGAGCCTCTTCGACCATGTCGAACCACGACAGCGCCCGCGCGCTGCGCACGCGGTCCGGCACGCGGTTGATGAAGCGCACGCGGCCCTGCGCGTCGAGGTGCATCACCACGTCCGGCGCGCCGTCGACAAGTGCGCGCCACATCGCGGCTTGATCGCGCGCCAGCCTGCGTTGCTGCTCGGCCTCGCGCTCGGCATTCGCGCGGCTGCGGAACGCCTGCGCGAGCGCCAACGAGTGCGCCACCTGCTCGGCCAGGCCCTGCGCATACCGCCGGAAGCTCGGGTCGCGATCGCTCTGCGCGATGAACAACGCGCCCAGGCGACGGTCGTCGTACAGGAGCGGCATCAGCA
>DASUME010000668.1:0-11992 GCA_036277895.1 Polyangiales bacterium | reverse complement strand
GCTTGTTCACCGTCAACGAGCACAACCTGCGCATCTGCGATACGAGGCGCGTGATCTCGCGGTGAACCTGGTTCAGCATTCGCCCCGTAACGTAGGCCGCTGGCTACCGACAATCAACGGGCTCACTGGCCGGTCCTTGATTGCTCAACAATATTTCGGCGGCCAAACAGCCACCCATCTCGTAAATACGCGCAGTACTCAGCAGGTTTCGAGTGCGACGCATCCATATCGTTGAGGACTCAATGATCACGAAGCCCCAACTCGAGTCACGTCCGCGGCAGCTCTCTCTGGGTGCCGGTGCGCTCGTGCTCGCGCTGTCGTCGGTTTCCCCCTCGTTCACGCAGGCTCAAAATGCACCGGCAGGTGCGCCGAACGACGTAACGGCCGCTCCGGCCGCCTCGCCGCGCCAGCCGGCGCCGCAAGACTCCACGCGTGCCACGAGTGAGACGCAGGCCGCCACCGAGCAGATGCAGGCGGAGCTGGAGCCGACGGCGGGCGGGCTGACCTCGGAGGAGGCGGTACGGCTCGCGCTGGAGAACTCGCCCAACCTGCACAAGAGCGAGATCGAGTTCAGCAAGGCCGACGCGAACAAGGCGCGCGCCAAGATCGCGTTCTTGCCGCGCATCGACGCCAGCCTCGGCTTCAGCCGGCTGAGCAAGATCAACCTGCCTCCCTTCAACCTGTTTCCGAACGCGGACGTGAACAGCGACGCGTACCGCGAGCTCGGCCTGGGTGCGGCAACCGGGGGCAGCCCGTTCGCGCCGATCCTCAGCCAGTGGACGCTGCAGATGCGCGCCACGATGCCGATCACCGAGATCTTCCTGACCATCATCCCGCAGTACAAAGGCGTCAAGAGCCTGGCGAAGGTTGCGGAGAACCAGCGCGACGCGCAAAAGCTCCAGGTCGCGTTCGACGCGCGCAACGCGTTCTGGAACTACGCCCAGCTGCGCGGCAACGTCGCCGTGGCGCGCGCCTCGGTGCGCGTGCGCGAGTCCGCGCTGCGCGATCTCCAGTCGCTCGTGCAGGCGGGTACCGCCACGCAAACGGAGCTGGTGCGCGCGCAAGGCGAGCTGGAGAACGCGAAGGCGGTCGAGATCCAAGCCAACGGTGGCGTCGATGTCGCGCGCGAGCAGCTCGTCCAGCTGATCGGCACGCCGGTCGACCCGAACCGCGGTATCGGCGAGCCGTTCGTAAACATCGACATCGGCGAGACGCCCGCGTACGACAAGGTGCTCGACGAGGCGCGCCGCACGCGGCCCGAGCTGCTCGCGCTCGCGAACACGATCGAGGCGCGCCAGCGGCTGCTGACGTCGAAGAAGGGCGCCCAGTACCCCAAGCTGAGCGCGACCTTCGGCGACACCTACGCCAACCCCAACCAGCGCTACATCCCGCCGGATCCCTCGTGGCACAACACCTGGGACGTGGGCGCCACGCTGGCCTGGTCGCCCAACGACACCGCGCTCGCGTACACGCAGGCCCAAGACGCCGCGAACGACCTCAAGACCGCGTACGAAGACAAGCGGCTGATCGATCAAGGCATCGCGGTGGAAGCCGCGACCGCCGTCACCAACCACCGCAGCGCGGCGGCGACGATCACCGCCAAGACGCAGCAGCTCGAGGCTGCGCGTCGCTACGAGGCGGACCAGCGTGCGCTGTTGCTCGCCGGTGCGGCGACCCCGAACGACCTCCTGCTCGCGCAGCGCGATCTGCTCGCAGCCTCGCTCGATTGGGTCAACGCGTTCATCGCAGGCCGTGTGGCGCAAGCCGCGTTGCTCAAGGCGCGTGGGCAGACTGGACTAGTCAGTAGCGCACAATGAGGCGCACGATGTACGGGTCGTATGAAAGTAAGACCTGTACTCGCGTTTTGTGCCGTTCTCGCGACCGTCGGTTGCACGGATAAAGGGGAAAAGCTGACGCAGCTCCCCGCCGCGGACGGCAAGGGGGCCGCGCCCACAGCCGTGCGCGTCAGCGTGGCGACCGTCGCGCGCGCGCCGATCGTGCGCGGCGTGATCGCCAATGGCACCACCGAGCCCGTGCGTGTTGCCGACCTGGGGCCGCAAATGACCGGGCGCATCGGCGCGCTGCTCGTCGATGAAGGCAGCAAGGTGAAGCTCGGCCAGAACCTGGTCCGGCTCGACGCCGACGAAGCCTCGCTGCGCGTGCAACAGACTGCGGCCACCGCCGCGCAGGCGAAGGCGCAGTACGAGCTGGCCCGCGCCGAGTACGAGCGCCTCGCGCCGCTGCTCCAGCGCGGCACGATCACACCGCAGCAGCTGCAGCGCCTCGAAGCCCAGCGCGACGCGCTCAAGAGCGCGACCGAGGCCGCCCACGTGGCGCAGTCCGACGCCGCGCGCATGCAGACCAACACCGTGGTGCGCGCGCCGTTCGCGGGTGTGGTCTCCAAGGTGAGCATGGAGGTGGGCGAGGTGGCCACGATGATGCCGCCGAGCGTGCTGCTGCGCCTGGTCGATCTCTCCAGCGTCGACGTGCGGGTGCGCGTGCACGAGCGCGAGCTGACCCGGATCGCGATCGGCGACGAGGTCGAGGCGAACTTCTCCAGCAGCAAGCAGAAGGCGCAGGGCAAGGTCAGCTTCATCAGCCCCGAGATCGATCCGCGCACGCGCAACGCCGAGGTGGTCACGCGCATCCCCAACGCGCAGGGTGTGCTGCGCGCTGGCATGTTCGCGGAGATCGCGATCAAGCCGCGCAGCGTGGAGGACAGCCTGGTGATCCCGGCCAGCGCGGTCGCGGGCACCGGCGACGACCGCTACGTGTTCACGATCGACGGCAACACCGCCAAGCGCGTGAAGGTGCGCGTGGCGCCGATCGACAACACACAGGTCGAGCTGCTCGAAGGGCTGCCGGTGGGCGCGCGCATCGTGCGCGAGGGGCTGGGCAAGCTCTCGGACGGCTCCGCGCTCGAGGTCGAGCCGTGAAGCTCTCCGACACCTCGATCAAGCGGCCGATCTTCACGGCCATGATCATGACGGCGATCGTGCTGTTCGGCGCGGTCATGTACAAGCGGCTGTCGGTCGACCTGTTCCCCAAGGTCGACTTCCCGATCGTGACGGTGACCGTGGTCTACCCGGGTGCGGATCCCGAGACGATGGAGACCAAGGTCGCCGATCCGATCGAAGAGGCCGTGAACAGCCTGAGCGGCATCGATCAGCTGCGCTCGACCTCGCTCGAGGGCGTGGCGCAGGTGTTCGTGCAGTTCGATCTCGATGTCGATCTCGACGTGGCCGCGCAAGACGTGCGCGACCGCATCGCGGGTGTGCAGCGTGATCTGCCGCAAGGCGCGGAGCCGCCGGTGGTCGAGAAGCTCGACATCGGTGCCTCGCCGGTGCTGCAGCTCGCGGTCTCCGGCACGGCGGACGCGATCACGCTCGCGGCCTACGCGGAGGACGTGCTGAAGCCCGGCCTCGAGCGCATCGACGGCGTGGGCAAGCTGGAGCTGGTGGGCAGCCGCGAGCGCGAGGCGCACGTGTGGATCGATCCCGATCGCCTGCGCACCTACGGCCTGACCGTGGTGGACGTGGTGAACGCGCTCAGCTCGCAGAGCGTCGATCTGCCGGGTGGTCGCGTGACGCGCGGCAGCGAAGAGCTGGTGGTGCGCACCAACGCGCAGGCCGCCACGCCCGATGAGCTGGCGAACGTCGTGATCTCTTCGAACGCTGGCGCGATCATCCGCGTGCGCGACGTGGCCGAGGTGGAAGACGGCCTCGAAGAGCAGCGCTCGGTGGCAGAGGTCGACGGCAAGAGCGCGATCGCGGTCGTGCTGCGCAAGCAGTCCGATGCCAACACGGTGAAGGTCGCGGACGTGGTGAAGAAGGCGCTGCCCGCGCTGCAGAAGCTCGCGCCCCCGGGCACGCGCGTCGAGGTGCTGGTCGACAACTCCACCAACATCAAGAGCTCGGTCGAGACCGTGCAGCTCGATCTGATGCTGGGCGCCGTGCTGGCGGTGGTGATCATCTTCGTGTTCCTGCGCGACTGGCGCGCGACCTTCATCAGCGCGCTGGCGTTGCCCACCTCCGTGATCGGCACCTTCGCGTTCGTGAAGGTGATGGGCTTCACGCTCAACATGATGACCACGCTCGCGCTGTCGCTCTCGATCGGCATCCTGATCGACGACGCGATCGTGGTGATCGAGAACATCGTGCGCCACCGCGCGGAGCTCAACGAGGGACCGCGCGAGGCCGCCTCCAAGGGCACGGCCGAGATCGGTCTCGCGGTGCTGGCGACCACGATGTCGATCGTCGCGGTGTTCGTGCCGGTAGCGTTCATGGAGGGCATGGTCGGGCAGTTCTTCTACGAGTTCGGCCTGACGGTCGCGTTCGCGGTGCTGCTCTCGTTGTTCGTGTCGTTCACGCTGACGCCGATGCTGTCGGCCCGCATGTTGACCGGACACCACGCGTCGCCCACGGGCATCAGCGGCGTGATCGAGCGCATCCTGACGGGCCTCGACGACGGCTACCGCGCGATCATTCGCTGGGCGCTGCGCTGGCGCTTCGTGACCGTGTTGATCGCGGTCGGCGCGCTGGCGGCCTCGTTCGTGGCGGCGGGTACGCTCGGCTTCGAGTTCTTGCCGCCCGAGGATCGCGGGCAGTTCATGGTCAACGTGGAGCTGCCCACCGGCTCCTCGCTCGCGCAGTCGGCGGAGGTCACGTTCGACCTCGCGCGGCGCGCACGCGAGGCACCCGGCGTGCTGTCTACCTTCTCCACCGTCGGCGGCGGCGTGCAGGAGAAGGTCAACAGCGCGAGCATCATCGTGACCATGCAGCACCGCAGCAAGCGCGCGTTCAAGCAGGAGGACATGATGGCCTACCTGCGCCGCCAGCTGGCGGGCAAGCCCGGCGTGCTGCTCTCGATCGAGCAGCTGGCCGCGGTCAGCGGCGGCGGCCTGCGCAACACGCCGGTGCAGTTCAACCTGCGCGGCGACAACTTGGCGGAGCTGGAGACGGCCGCCCGCAAGATCACCGACGGCATGAAGCAGGGCAAGGGCTTCGCCGACATCGACATCAGCTACCGCAGCGGCAAGCCGCAGCTCGACGTGCAGGTCGACCGCACACGCGCGGCGGACCTGGGGGTGATGGCGATGCAGGTGGCGTCCACCGTGCGCACGCTGGTGGCGGGTGCGGTGGCGACCGAGTTCGAGGCACACGGCGACCGCTACGACGTGCGCGTGCAGCTGCCGGACGCGCTGCGCACCTCGACCGACGTGATCACGCGCGCGCAGGTGCGCACCGGCGCCGGCGAGCTGATCGACGTGGGCACGCTGGGCGAGGTCCGCGAGACCACCGGACCTTCGCAGATCGACCGCCAGTCCCGGCAGCGCCAGGTCACGGTCTACGCGTCGCTCGAGGGTGGCAAGGCGCTCGGCGATGCGCTCGCCGAGGTGCGGGCGATCGCGGCCAAGGTCGTGCCCCCCGGGGTCGAGACGGCGGTCGCGGGCATGGGCGAGAACCTGGAGGAATCGAACCAGAGCATGGGCGTGTCGATGCTGCTGGCGATCGCCTGCATCTACATGATCCTGGCCTCGCAGTTCGAGAGCCTGATCCACCCGCTCACGATCATGGTGTCCCTGCCGTTCGCCCTGATCGGCGCGTTCGGCGGGCTCTTGATCGCGCACATGCACATGTCGATCTTCGCGATGATAGGCCTGATCATGCTGATGGGCTTGGTGACGAAGAACGCGATCCTGCTGGTCGACTTCGCGGTGCACCTGCGCGCGCAGGGCCAGGGCGTGAAGGAAGCGCTGGAGAACGCCGGCGCCACGCGCTTGCGTCCGATCCTGATGACCACCGCGGCGATGGTGTTCGGCATGGTGCCGGTCGCGATCGGCCACGGCGACGGCGGCGAGGTGCGCGCGCCGATGGGCATCGCGATCATCGGTGGCCTGATCACGTCGACGGTACTCACATTGGTCGTGGTGCCGGTGATCTACACGTTCATGGACGCGATCGCGGGCTTGGGCGCCAGGCTCGCCAACTACGTCTCGAAGACCGACACGCGCGCGGACGAGCACTGGGACCAGGACGCGCATGCCCGGCCGACGCGCACGAGCGTGCACCCCGCGGGCGAATAGTTCGCACCCGAAGCGATGTGTGGCATTTCGCGAAGCGGGGCGAGGCGCCTGTGGCGTCCAGCGACTCGTTCGCGATCGTGCGGGCAGGGGAATATCTCTGCACAAACGTTGAACACATCGATATTGCTCAGCTCACCCCCGGTGCTGACCGACGTGACCAAGTAGGCACGGTCATTGCTGAAAGCGGGCTCGACGGCATCGGCCGTCGAGGAGAAGCACTTCCATGATCAAGCGTCACGCACTCTCGCTGCTCGCAGCCGTCGCCGTCTTTGCGTCGGTCCGCGGCGCCGAGGCCCAGACCGCCCCCAACAACCAGTACATCGCCACGGACAAGCGGGGCGATCTCAAAGTGTATGACGACGCGGCGGGGTTCGGTAACCCGCGCCAGTGGGCATTCTCGACCGATGCGGGCCTCCAGATCTCGCGCTCGACGATCAGCGGTCAGGACGTCGCGTCGACGCAGCTCATCTTGCAGCCGGCCTTCGACTACTTCGTGATCAAGAACCTGTCGGTCGGTGGTGCGGTCGGCCTGAACTACAACAAGCAGGGCAGCCAGAAGGGCACGAAGCTGACCATCGGGCCGCGCGTCGGCTACAACTTCGAGCTCTCGCGGATGCTGTCCGTTTGGCCCAAGCTCGGCTTCTCGTTCTCGCATACCAACTCCGACGGCGCGGATGACGAGGCGAACGCGCTGGCCTTGAACCTGTTCGCTCCGGTGATGCTGCACCCGGCGCCGCACTTCTTCGTCGGCTTCGGTCCGTTCCTCGACGCGGATCTGAGCGGCGACTCGCGCTCGACCACGTGGGGCTTCAAGCTGACGCTCGGCGGCTGGATTCAGCAGAAGGCGCGCGGCTAACGCCGGCCATGAACGCGCGAAAGCCCTCGAGGAACGCCTCTGGCGCCTCGAGGAACGCGGCGTGACCGGCATCGAACACGCTAAGCGTCACGTTCGGGATCGCGTCGATCGCCCGCTTGCACAGGGCCAGCGGGATCACGCGATCGTCTCGTGCCCACGCCACCCACACCGGAACGGCCAGCGCAGGCAGACGCGCGCGTAGGTCCGCCTCCGGTGAAGCGAAGCTCCTCCAGGCATCGCGGATCACCGGCGCGAGCTCGTAGGCGGCGGCGATGATGCGCTCGCGCTGCACGTGCGCGGCTGCACGTGGCAGCACCAGGCGTCGGTAGTAGAGCGCGAACAGCGGCGCGAACCAGCGTGCACCGCGCGCGCCGGCGTTGAAGAAGCGCACGAACAGCGCGCACACCGCGCGCGTGAACGCGTCGACGCGCACCAGGCCTGCCGAGTCGCACAAAATCAGCGCGCGCACCGGACGCGCGAGCGCGTAGTGGATCGCCGCACCGCCGCCGATCGAGTTTCCGAGCAGCGTGGGTCGTTCGATGCCCAGCTGGTCGAGCAGCGCGATCAGCAGCGCGCCGTAGCGTTCAGCGCTCGGTGCGATGCTGTCGGGCGAGCGACCCTGCCCCGGCCAGTCGACGCGGATCACTTCGTACTCGCGCGCGAGCTGGCCCGCGAGCGCGGCGAAGTCCGCGCCGCCATGGCCGGTGGCGTGCAGGCACACCAGCGGCGGGCCCTCCCCCTCGCGTACGTACGCGAGCTTGACCCCCTCGACATCGATCAGCCTGGCGTGGGCGGGAACTCCGGTCTCGGCTCGCATCTCTCGCTCCTCGGTGATACGTTCATCACCCATGGTGATACGGCAATCACAGGAGACGGGCAAGAGCCTGCTCGCGGCCGCGCGCAGCGAATTCGCGCAACACGGCTTTGCCGGTACGGACAGCAACAAGATCGCGCGCGCGGCCGGCTTCGCGCCGCAGACGTTCTACCGCTGGTTCCGCGACAAGACCGAGATCTTCATCGCGGTGTACCGATCGTGGGAGGAGGAGGAGCGGGCCATGCTGGAAGCGCTGCAGGGCGCGAGCTCGCGCAAGCTCGCGGACGCGATCGTGGCGCACCATCGCGAGCACCTGATGTTTCGGCGCAGCCTGCGCCAGCTCGCGGTCCACGACGACACGGTGCGCCGTGCACGTGCCGAGAGCCGGCTGCGCCAAATCGCGCGGATCCGCGAGGCGAGCGCTTCCCGTGCGCCCAAAGCGAACGAAGTCGCGGTAGGGTTGTTGCAGATCGAGCGCCTGGCCGATGCGATCGCGGAGGGCGAGCTGCGCGACCTCGGGCTCGGCGAGGGGCCCGCGCGAACGGCGCTGGCCGGCTTGATCGACAGCCTGCGGGAGAGCTGAGTGATACAAGAACGAGACTACGTTCGGTACGACGCGACCGGCCTCGCGGAGCTGGTGGCACGCGGCGAGGTGAGCGCGTTCGAGCTGCTGGAGCTGGCGATCGCGCGTGCCGAGCGCGAGAACCCGCGCTTGAACGCGATCGTGACGCCCTTCCATGCGCTGGCGCGCGCGCGTGCGCGGCAGACGCTGAAGGGTCCGTTCGCCGGCGTGCCGTTCCTGCTCAAGGACCTGATGCAGGGCTACGCGGGCGTGCCGTCGAGCTGGGGCAACAAGGCGCGCAAGAACACGCCGGCGCCCGCGGTCGAGCACGATGAGATCACGCGGCGCTGGCTGGCCGCGGGCGTGGTGCCGTTCGGCATGACCAACACGCCGGAGTTCGGCGCCAAGGGCATCACCGAGCCCGAGGCGTGGGGAGCCTCACGCAACCCGTGGGATCCGGACCGCGTGCCGGGTGGCTCGAGCGGCGGCTCGGCGGCGATGGTGGCCGCAGGCGTGGTGCCGATGGCGGGAGCCAACGACGGCGGGGGCTCGATCCGCATCCCCGCATCGTACACGGGCTTGTTCGGCTTCAAGCCCGGGCGCGGACGCACCCCGTTCGGTCCGATGCTGCACGCGAACATGCACGGCGCGGCGGTGAACCACGTGCTCACGCGCAGCGTGCGGGACAGCGCGCGTATGCTCGACGCGTCACACGGCCCCGAGCTCGGCTCGCCGACGGTGCAGGCGCCGCCGGAGCGGCCGTACGAACAGTTTGCGGCGCGCGATCCGAAGTCGCTGCGGATCGCGTTCAGCACACGCTCGCCGCTCGGGCACGAGGTCGACGCGGATGCGATCGCAGGCGTCGAGAGCGCGGCCAAGCTGCTGGAGTCGCTCGGGCATCATGTGGAGCCCGCCGAGCCCGCGCTCGACGGAGCGCAGCTGGCGCGCGACTTCCTGCGCTCGTGGTTCGTGCACCTGGCGGACACCGTGGAGATGGTGAAGCGCGAGACGCGCGCGGGCAGCGACGGCTTCGAGGGCGACACGCTCGCGATGTATGCGGTGGGCCGCGCGACCTCGGCGCTCGAGTACCTGGAGGGCTACCACCGCTTCTTCGGCTATGGGCTCGCGCTGGCGCGCTTCTTCACGCGCTACGACCTGTACCTGACGCCCACGGTGGCGGGCGTGGCGCCGCGCGTGGGCAGCGTGCGCACGCCGCCCGCGCTGGCCGCGCTGATGGCCGGCATCTTCAAGGCGCGCGCAGGGAAGGTGATCGCGCTCGCGCGCGGCCAGCTGTACGAGGTGGCGCTCGAGAACCTGCGCCACGTGCCCTTCACGCAGCTCGCCAACCTGACCGGCACACCCGCGATGTCCGTGCCCCTGCACATGAAGGGACGCCTGCCGATCGGCGTGCAGTTCGTGGGTCCGATGGCGGGCGAGGGAACGCTGTTCGCGCTCGCCGGGCAGCTCGAGCGCGCGGCACCGTGGGGCGAGCGGTTTCCGTTTCTGCTCTAACGGTGGCGACTACCTCCGGGGCAGGCTGGAGGGCTCATGCTTCGAATTGGTTTGCTTGCGTTGTTCTTGGCGGCGTTCGTTCCCGGGGGCGCCCACGCGCAGAATCAGTCCAGTGATGATGGCCCCGGGATCATCAGCATGGGCCTGAGCGGCATCTTCCCCGGCGCGGCAGTCGGCGGCAGCGCCGGCTACCTGGTGGGACGGCGCGACGGCTGGAAGAAGAGCGACTGGCGCGCGGTGGGCCTCGGCCTCGGCATCGGTGCGCTCTCCGGCGCCGGCTTCGGCATCCTGCTCGGCATCATCAACGAGTCGGGCGCACCGGCCGGGCGCTACATCGCGCGCGACTGGGCCGCAGGCGTGGGCTTCGGCGCACTGATCGGCGTGATCGCCGGCGGCATCTCGGCCGCGCGCAACGACAAGGCCGAGTACGCGCTGTTCGGCACCGCCATCGGCGCCATCTCCGGCGCCGGCCTCGGCATCATCACCGGCATCATCGAGGGCGCCGCCAAGCGCAACCGCTCGGGCACGACCACCACGACCACCACGACGACCTCGAAGCTCCACCTGGAGCCGAGCCTCGACTTCGTCGCGGCGCGCGCAAACTCGCTCGGCACGCCCGTAGGCGGCTTCCGCGGCTCGTTCTGAGCGGAGCGTTCAGACGTAGGTCTGGAACTGGCACGTCGGCCCGCTCGCGCGGACAAGCCGCGTGTCCAGCGTGGCCAGTGGAGCCTTCAGAGCCTCTGCGAGGGCCACATACCAGGCGTCGTACGCGGAGACGTTGTTCCGAAGCTCCCAGACGCGCGCCATCAGCGGCAAGAACGGGAAGTACGAGATCGAGAGCTTGGCGATCTGGACGAGCTCGAGCGTCGCAACTTGCTCTGGCACCAGTCCTTGAGCGGTCAACTTTCGCAGACGATGAGTGACCTCGACGGGCAGGAGGTGCGGCGCCACGAGTGGGCTCGCTCTAGCAAGCAGCCCTCGAGCCCAATTGCCTGACGCTGCCCCATCGATCGCCGCTGCCAACACCACGGACGCGTCGATGACCACGCTCAACGGTCTTCGTCCTTCGAAGCCAAGATGCTGGCGAGGTCCGCCTTGATCTCGGCCGCGTGCTTGATGCGAATGCGCTCCATGCGGGCTAACACCTCGCTCGCGAGCGGCTGACGCGCGCTCGCGACGAGCAGGTCGAGCATGTACTGCTGCAGCGACTTGCCCTCGCGTTCCGCCCGTGTGGCCAGCGTGTCTCGCACATCGGCGGGCACGTGACGAACGTTGATGCTCACCGTCGCCATGCTTGCATTGTGCAACCATGCGTGCATTTTGCAAGCGCTTCCGCCTAGCCGCGTAAGCCGGATACCAGATCCTTCACGAGGGTGCGGACGTTCGCGACGGCCTGGGCTCGATCGCTCGCGCTCTCTACGGCTTTCACGAGCGCCGAGCCCACGACGACTCCGTCGGCGACCTTCGCGAGCTGGGCGACGTCCTTGCCGGTGCTGACGCCGAAGCCCACGACGACCGGCTTCTTCGTGCGCTCCTTGATGTGCTGCGCGCGCTTGGAGGCGGCGGCGAAGTCGGCGCTGGCGGCGCCGGTGACGCCGGTGAGCGAGACGTAGTAGAGGAACGCATCGGCCACGCTGGCGGCGAGGTCGATGCGCGGCTCGGAAGACGTGGGCGCGATCAGCGGCACGAGCGCGAGCCCGGCCTTCTGTGCGGAGCTGCGCAGCGGTGCGATCTCTTCGGGCGGCAGGTCGACGACCAGCAACGCGTCGATGCCGGCAGCCGCGGCGTCGCGGCACAGCGCGCCTTCGCCGTACGCCAGGATCGGGTTGTAGTAGCCGAACAGCACGATCGGGATCGGCGAGCGCGCACGGATCGCGCGCGCGACCTCGAGCGTCTTGCGCAGCGTCATGCCGCGCTTGAGCGCCCGCTCGCTGGCGCGCTGGATCGCCACGCCATCGGCTGCGGGATCGCTGAACGGCATACCGAGCTCGAGGATGTCGGCGCCCTCTTCGGCCGCTGCGATCGCGACCTCGACGGTGGTCTCCGGATCCGGATCTCCCGCGCAAAAGTAAGCCACCAGCGCAGCACGGCCCTCGCGCCGGGCGAACACGTCGTTCAGGCGGCTCATGACGTCACCACCTGCTTGCCGATCTCACGCGTGAT
>DASUME010000667.1:0-4790 GCA_036277895.1 Polyangiales bacterium | reverse complement strand
CCGAGCGAGAACACGAACTGCATCCACCCGATACAGACCACCAACGCCAACGCGAGCTCCCTACGCGCGCTCAGGATCGCGCCGAGCTTGATCACGAACGTGAGCGCGATCGTCACCGCAAACAGGCCCTTCGTGCCGAGTGCAAACGTGTACGCGAGGCCCGCGAGCAAGAGCAGCCACAGCGGTTGATAGCCATTCGTGTGCAAGGGCGCACGAAACGTGGAGCCCTGCCCGCGCGCGAGGTGCTCGGCGACGCCGAGGTAGTAGTACGCGTCGTCGTAGAGGAAGTCGGCGGTGTATGCGAGCGGGCAGTGCAGCGCGGCGTAGAGCTCCAGCGCCCCCGAGCTCAGAAAGTAGGCGACCGCCGTGCCCAGCAACGCCCGCAGCCAGACCGCGGCCCGCGGCGAAGACGCCGTCGAGACCGGGAGAGGCATGGCGACCGAGACACGCATGCGCCCATTGTGGTGCAAAACATCGCGGTCACGTGGCGGGCGCGTAACAACTCGTCAGACCGTGCGCGGCTTCTGCACCTGCGCCACGGTCTTGCTGCCGTCATCGTTCACGACCTTCTTCACGATCTCCACCGGCACCGCGTGCGGGCTGGGCTCGATGCGACGGCCGCGACGGCGCGCGAACACCTGCGTGAACTCCGCACCCATGAACAGGATCTGCGCCGCGTAGTAGACCCAGATTACGAACACGATGAACGAGCCTGCCGCGCCGTACGGCGAGGCCACCGAGGCGCGCCCGAGGTACAGGCCGAGCCCGAACTTGCCGATCGTGAACAGCAGCGCGGTCACCAGCGCGCCGGCCCACACGTCGCGCCAGCCCACCTCCGCGTCCGGCAGCACCTTGAAGATCAGCGCGAACAGACCGGTGATGATGCCGAGCGAAAGCAGGAAGTTCACCGCTTGCCAGACGAAGGCCCCCCCGGGCAGTGCGCGTGAGAAAGCGCCGCCGATGCCCGCGATCGCCGCGCTCAGCAACAAGGACACGAGCAGCAGGAAAGCCACACCCAGCACCATCGCGAACGAGAAGAAGCGCTGTTGCACCATGCCCCAGAAGCCGCGTCCCGGTTTGGGAGCGACCTTCCAGATCTCGTTCAGCGACGCCTGCAGCTCTCCGAACACGCCGGAGGCACCGAACAGCAGCACCACGACGCCGATGATCGAGCTGAAGATGCCTTCTTCGGGCGCGTTGGCGTGGCTCAAAACCGTTTGAATTGCCTGGCCCGCTTGCTCGCCGACCACCCCGCTGATCTGGTCTGCGATCTGTCCTCGCGCCGCGTCCTCGCCGTACACGAGGCCCGCCACGGAGACCGCGAGCACGAGCATCGGGGCGATCGAGAGCACGGTGTAATACGCCAGGGAGGCCGCAAGCCGCGTGGCGTTGTCGGCCGACCAGTCCTTGAACGTTTCCTTCACGATCTCGACAATCGGCTTGGTCTGCATCGCTGTTCTCCGCCTACGCAAACCCTGTGCACGATGTGTTCCAGCCGCGGCCGGTCACGAAATCGCGCTCGGCGACGAGCTGGTGCACACTCGCGCGCGCAGGAGGTCACCCCCCATGACACCAGCTGTACATTTGGTTCTGATCGATGGGCTCGCCGACTGGGAGCCCGCTTATGCACTGCCCGCACTGCGGCAGTCCGGCTACGACGTGATCACCGTCGGCTTCACGCCCGATCCCGTGATCACGCTCTCCGGGCTGCGCGTGACGCCCGACATCCAATGGGACGAGCTCACAGACAGCAAGCTCGTCGTGTTGCCCGGCAGCGATGGCTGGTCGCGCAACGAGTATCCGGTCGAGAAGTTCCAGCACAAGCTGGCTTCGCTGTTGAGCGCGAAGGTGCCGGTGGCCGCGATCTGCGGGGCCACCGTCGCGGTCGCGCGCGCAGGCGCCTTCGAGGGCCGGCAGCACACCAGCAACGATCAAGGCTGGCTGCAGCACGAAGCGCCCGACTACAGCGGCGCGGACGGCTACCGCAAGGACGAGCTCGCGGTGCGCGACCGCGGCTTGATCAGCGCAGCCGGCAGCGCGCCGGTGGAGTTCGCACGCGAGATCATCGCCGAGCTCGACGCGATGCCGAAGGAGAAGCTGGAGATCTGGTTCGCGTTGTTCAAGACGGGACGCTTGCCCGCGAGCGTCGACGCGAACCGCTTCTTCGGCAGCTGATGCGCCTGCTCGTTCTGTGCGCGCTCCTGTTGTCGTCGTTGCCAGCGCGCGCGGAGCGAGCCTTCGCCACGAACCTGAACGTCGAGGTCCCGGTAACAGCCGCGGGCGCGGTGCTCTGGATCGTGAGCGAGGGGCTGAAGCCCAAGCTCGCGCCCGCCGACTGCCGCCTGTGCGCGCGCAACGCGCTCGACCGTGCCGTGCAAGAAGGCCTGATGTGGCAGAACGTGCAGCCCGCGCGCAGGCTCAGTGATGCGCTGTTGTTCGGGCTCGTACCTGCGTTCGCAGGCGTGAGCGTGGCCGCGCTCGGGTATGCGGAGGGCAAACCTCGCAGCGCGGGCGAGAACACGATCGTGCTGGGCGAGGCCGTGGTCGCGACGGCCGTGATCACACAGCTCCTCAAGTACACCGTCGCACGCGAGCGCCCGTTCTTGCGCACGCAGCGCGACAGCGGTGAGCTCGTGACGCACGGCCCCGACGACAACCTGTCGTTCTTCTCCGGCCACACCAGCATCACGTTCGCACTCGCCGTCGGTGCCGGCAGCATCGCGAGCTTCCGCGAGTACAAGCACGCGCCGTGGATCTGGGCCCTCGGCATGCCGCTCGCCGCCCTCAGCGGCTACCTTCGCATCGCTGCCGATCGCCACTACTTCACCGACGTGCTCACCGGCGCCCTCGTGGGCAGCGCCGTAGGCGTGCTGATCCCCTGGCTCCACCGCCACTACGCCCACACCGACGGCCCCCGCGTCAGCGCGAGCCCACCCGGCATGCTCACGATGACGTGGCTGCTCTAACGAACGAGGTCGAGCGGCACGCCAGCTCGCTTCATCGCCGCGAAGTCTGTGTCCGCGGTCAGGAGCGAACAGCGATTCGCCGTGGCGTACGCGGCGATCAAGAGGTCCAGGGTCTTCACGGTGACGCCACGTCGACGCAGGGCGTAGCCGAGCTCACCCGCCTCTTTCCAAAGCTCGTCCGGCTGCGGGAGGTAACGACACGCCGCGACCAACGGCAACACGCGGCTGCGCTCTGATTTGTTCAAGCCTCGCCGGAGCTCCGTCTCGATCGGCCCGCAGATCGCGGCCTCCTTCGTCGCGAGAGCAGCGTCGACGGCTTCGGCGAGCGGTTCTCGCCCACGAAAGAAGTCTATCCAAGCGGACGTGTCCACGAGGATCAACGGCGCGTCTCCTCGAGGTCGAGCTCGAAGCGCACCTTCCCGCGGAGGGCCCGCAGCGCGGAGAGGCGCTGGTTCCTCTCGAGCTCCTCGAGCCCGGCGATGAGCGTCTCCGTGATGCCCTTGCCCGTCAGCTTCTGGGCTCGCGCCAGCAGCTTGGCGGGCAAGTTCGCGGTGACCTTCTTGGCGGAGTCGGACATGCCGTCGAATATGCCACGACCGTATGGTCACAACCAGCGACTCGTATGGTCGCGCTACGGCGCTGCGAAGATGCGTTGGCGGTACACGCGTTCGTAGAGGTCGAGGATGGTGAGCAGGAACGCGGCGACGAGCGGGCCGTAGACCAGGCCGCCCATGCCGAAGGTTGCGATGCCGCCGACCAGCGCCAGGAAGATCACCAGGTTGTGCATCTGCATGCGCTCGCCGACCAGACGCGGCGTGAGCACGTTGTCGATCAACAGCCCCTCGATGTTGCAGAACAGGAAGAACGCGAGCGCCGCGCCCCAGCGATCCTGGAAGAACAGGTAGGCGGTGGCGGGCACGATCACGAGGTTGGTGCCGACCAGCGGCAAGAACGCGAAGATCGACACCACCGACGCCCAGAACAGCGGCGAGGGAATGCCCGCGAGCCACATCGCCGTGCCGCACAGCGTGCCCTGCAGCAGCGAGGCCGAGCCGCTGCCGAACAAGATCGCTGCGCCCACGTCCTTGAACTTGGAGACGATCAGCTCCTCTTCCTCGTCCGGCAACGGCGAGAGATCGAAGATGCGCCGCTTCAGCGCCGGTCCGTCCACCAGCCCGTAGAACACCACGATCACGATCATCGCGAAGTGGTAGATGGCCGCGATCAGGTTGGTGACCACGGTGTTGAGCTGGGTGGTCAGCGAGGTCGCGATCGCACCGGCGGCGTTGAGGATCGCCCCACGCACGGCGGTTGGGCTGTACTGCACGCCGACCAACTGGAACGCCGAGCGCACGCGGCTGCCGAACCAGCCGTCCGCCTGCAGCGCGGAGCCGTTGCCGTCGGCCACCAGCGAGTCGTGGATGACCTGATAGGCGGCCGCCGCCTGCTGCGACAGGCTGGTGACCAACAGCACCGCGGGCACGGCCACCATGAACGCGACCAGTCCCGTCACCAGCGCCGCAGACAGCTGCGGGCGCCCCTTGAGCTTCTTCGTCAGCCGCAAGTACATCGGACGTGCGGTGCCCGCGATCAGGAAGCCGAGCACGAGATCGCTGACGAACTCGCTCAGCACGTAGGCGAAGGCCGCCAGCGCCGCCACCAACACCGCACAGAAGAAGATGATCGCGCCCGTGGAGTGTGCGGCGTCCGGCTTGAGCGTCATGTGCGCGCATTATAGTGCGCGCGGACCTCAGGCGTGCGCGGTGCTGACGTAGCTGGCGCTGATCTGCGAGCCGAAGAGCAGCGCGTCGCGCATCACGTTCT
>DASUME010000666.1:0-5562 GCA_036277895.1 Polyangiales bacterium | reverse complement strand
AATGGGCTCCGAGAAGGCTCAGCATTGGAGCAGAGCACGAACCTGAGTAACTAGCGCCTCAGCATCGGTGCCGCAGGCTTGTACACCGAGACGCTCGCTCAGTCTCGGCGTCTGGTCGACGAACGCGCCGCCCACGATGATCGGCAGCAGCGGCGCCACAGTGCGCACTTCCGCCACAGCCCTCTCGAGCGCAGGCCAGTGAAACGGCATCGTGGCTGACAGACCGAGCAGGTCCGGCGGATCGGCGCGCACGCTCGCGACGAGCGCGTCGTTCGCGACGTCGGCGCCCAGGAAGCGCACGTCGAAGCCGGCCATCTCCAGGAAGTCGGCGCCCATGCGCGCGCCGAGGTCGTGCAGCTCACCCTCGACGCATGCGACCAGCACCCGGCGACCGTTCGGTACGGGCCGCGGCAGGCGGGTGTACAGATGGGACATCACGAGCTGCGAGATCGAAGTGGCCAGGTGTTCCTGGGCCACCGTAATGCGATTCTCCTGCCACAAGCGACCCACCTCACGCTGCGCCGGCAGGATCATGCGTAGCTCGAGCTCGGCTGGGGACACTCCCGCGGATACCCCCTGCTCCATGGCCAGCCGCAGTGCTTCGGTCGCGTCCCCCGCGAGGGTCGCCTGCAGGTAGGCGCTGGTGAAACCGAGCGCGGTTTCGGGCAGCGAGAACGACAACGCCATTCCTGGCAAGGTAATCCCGAGCCTCGCGCGCGACAGCCCTTACGACCCCTCTTGGGAGGGCGAAGGAAGGGTGCGCGCAGGCACTCTAAGAGCGTACCAAAGCTAAGCGGTAGTCCTCGCGTTGTAGACGCCGAGCGCGGACTCGAACGACGCTTGACCCGCTTGGGGGGAGGTAGGACTTGCGCAGCGACGTTCAGGCGAGAGCCGATGCGGGCATTCGCGTGTTGGGCGAACGCGAGCTCGACTTCCAGCGGCTCTTCGAGGCCGCGCCCGCGCCGATGATGGCGCTCGACCCGGAGCTGACGATCATCGCCGTCACGGATCAAGTGCGCAAGCCGGTACCTTCACGGTGCGCTTGCCGGTCGTGCAGGAGTCCGAGCCGCAGGACACTAGCGGCCGAGCAGGGACTCGAGCGCCCTTGGATCCGTGAGGTCGCGGTAGACGGCGTGGGCGCCGCGTGCGCGCAGGTCCTCGGCGGAGACGCCGCCGGTCTCCACGCCGATGCACTCGGCGCCGATCTCCTTCGCGGCGTCGACGTCGCGCACGGTGTCGCCGATCACCACGATGCGGCACGCCTCGAGCGGTACACCTAGCTGCTGCGCGCCGCGTACGGCGCCCGCCCTCAGCAGCTCGCCACGCAGCTCGTGATCGCAGCCGAAGCCGCCGAACGAGAAGTGCTCCCACAGCTTGCCGTGGCGGAGCTTGGCCTCCGCGCCGAGCTTGAGGTTGCCGGTGCCGAGGCCGAGCGCGGTGTGCGCGAGCCCCTTCAGCTTCGCGAGCACGTCGTGCACGCCGGGCATGATCGTGTACTTGCTGCTCTGGAGCTCGATCGCGAGGGCCTTCAGATAAGCTTCGAACAGCTTCTCGACGCGCTCGTCCGTGACCTCGATGCCGGCTGCCTCCAGGCCCTGACGCGCGATGCCCTTGTCGGTCATGCCGCCGAACGACACGGTCTCGAGCGCGTCGGGCCGCCCCGTGACCTCCGTGAAGGCGCGCTCGAAGGAGCGCCGCCCCGCACCGCCGGTGAGCAAGATCGTGCCGTCGATGTCGAACAGGAAGAGCGTGGGGACTGCCATCCGCGAAGGTTACTTCACGAGCGCGGCCCAGGCTGGCACGGAGAGCAACGCCAGCACCACACCCCAGCCCACGAACGCCGCGGCCAGCTCGGGCGCGAGCCCCGCCGCCATCGCCAGCGCGCCTGCCGTGACCATGGCGGGCATCGCAGCCTCCACGATCGCCACCTGAAACACGGCGTGCGGCGGGTCGAACAGCAGCATCAGCCCCCATGCGAGCCCCGGCGACACCACGAGCTTGAAGAGCATGCCCACCGCGAACGCACCGTACGGGCGCGGCGGGGTGAAGCGCAGCTTGAGGCCTACCGCGAACAGAGCCACCGGGATCATCGCGGCCGCGATCTGCGCCAGCACCGGGTCGAGCCAGTCCGGCCGGGGCCACGGGATCAGCGCGACCACGGTGGCCAGGAACGGCGGGAAGGCGATCACCTTGCGTGCCGAGTCCCAGAACGACGAGGCGCTGCCCTGTGCGCGTGCGATCGCGATCGGAGCCACGAAGGCGAGCAGCAAGAACGAGCCGAGCTGATCGTAGACGGCCGCGTAGCGCAGCGAGTCCGCGCCGAGCAGCGCGCTGCACAGCGGGAAGCCAAGGAACGAGGTGTTGCCGAGCGCGGTGCACAGGAACAGCACCGTCGCGGTCGCACGGTCGAGCTTCAAGATGCGCTGTGCGGAGCGCGCGACGAGCAAGCCCACGACCGCGAGCGCCCAGGGCGTGACGATCAGCGCGAGCACGTCCCAGCGAAAGCGCAGCGTGGGGATCACGCGCAGCAAGACTGCGGGCAAGCACAGGTCGATCACGAGCCGGTTGAGCACGTCCGACGCGCTGGCTGGCATGCGGCCGAAGCGGTTGGCGAGGTAGCCCAGCGCGAGCAGCGAGAGCACGAGCACGAGCGCCTGGGTCAAAGGCCGCGGCTCCATTCGGGGCGCAGCGCGACCTCACCCGCCAGCGCCGCGTCGATGCTGGCCACGATGCGCTCGCGATCCTGCGGCAGCTCGCCGGCGAGCGGCAGGTAGTTGCTGGCGTGGTTGCTGCGGAACAGCGCGCGTGTGGGGCGCGCCTGGTCGATGATCGTGCGCAGCTCGCCGAACATCTGCTCCATCGTGGGCAGCGTGAAGCGGTTGCGGTCCACCAGCTGCGCGAGAGGGGTCTCCGGGACCACCGTGGTGGTCAGCGCGGCGACGAACTCGGGATCCATGGCGGTGATCAGCGCGGCGGTGGCCTGGGCGTGCTCGTCGGAGCGCGCGACGCCGCCGACGCCGAGCATGACGATCACGCTGAGCTCGAAGCCGGCAGCGTGAGCGCGCCGTGCGGCCTCCACGTGCTCGGCGTGTGTGGAGCCCTTGGCGATGCGCTTGAGCGTGGCGTCGTCGCCCGACTCGGGGCCGATGTAGAGCCTGGAGAGGCCCGCGGATCGCAGCGCGCGCAGGTCTTCGTCGCTCTTTTCGAGGATGTTGCGCGCCATGGCGTAGCACGAGACGCGCGCCAGTCCGGCAAAGCCTTGCTTCGCTTGAGTCAGCAAGCTGAGCCAGTGAGGCACGGGCAGGATCAAGGCGTCTCCGTCGGCCACGAACAGCTTGCGCACCCGCGGGCCGAAGCGCTTGGCGGCTTCGCGCAGATCTGCGAGCGATTGCTCCAGCTCGCGGACCCGGAAGCGCTTGTCTCGGTACATGTCGCAGTACACGCACGCATTCCAGGAGCAGCCGATGGTGGCCTGGAGGATGTAGGCGTCGGACTCCGACGGGGGCCTATACAACTGACCTTCGTATCGCACCGTCGGAGGATGGCCAACTGTGAGACGGGGCGCCAGCGCACGGTCCTTCTGGTACGCTTCTCGGGCCTTGATGGAGACAGCCCAGCAAGATCCCCGCGTTGGCGTGGTTCTGAACGGTCGCTACCGGATCACCGAGCTCCTGGGCGAGGGTGGGATGGGGCTCGTCTACCGCGGCGAGCGTCTCCAGCTGGGGCGCCCGGTGGCGATCAAGTTCCTGCATTCGCCGTACGCGAAGAGCCCCAAGTACATGGCGCGCTTCGAGCGCGAGGCGCGTGCGATGAGCAAGCTCTCGCATCCGTACTGCGTCTCGGTGATCGACTTCGGTGTGCACGACGAGCCGTACATCGTGATGGACTTCGTCACCGGCGACACGCTGCGCGAGCTGATGGACAAGGAGCGGCTGGCGCCCTATCGCGCGATCCAGATCACACGCCAGATCCTGGCTGGGCTCGCGCACGCGCACGGGCAAGGCGTGATCCACCGCGACATCAAGCCCGGCAACATCATGGTCGGCGAGGCCACGGGCGTGGGCGACCACGTGCGCATCTTCGACTTCGGGCTGGCCAAGCTGCACGACCCCGCGGCCGAGGGCGATCAATCGATGGCCACGGTGATCGGCACGCCGGCGTACATGGCGCCCGAGCAGACGCGCGCCGAGCAGATCGATGCGCGCGCGGATCTCTACGCGGTAGGCGTGCTGCTGTACGAGCTGCTGGTCGGCGACAAGCCGTTCGTGGGCGAGGACGCCTACGCGGTGATCCGGATGCAGCGCGAGGACACGGCGGCGCCGCTGCGCAAGCGCTCGCCGGAGCTGTCCGAGGAGCTGGAGCAGGTGGTGGGCAAGGCGCTGCAGAAGGCGCGCGACGACCGCTACCAGAGCGCGGCCGAGTTCGTGACGGCGCTCGACGCGACGCCGGAGGCGAACCAGCGCATGTCCTCGGTGCCGACCGACAGCGGAGTGCCGCGCCTGAGCACGCCGCGGCCCAAGCGCGAGCCGAGCGGGACGCACTCGGTGTCCGCCGAGCAGATGGCGCGCAGCACGCGGCGCTCGATCCTCGGGCTGGCGCTGGTGGCGGTGGTCGGGCTGTTCGTGTACCTGACCTCGCGCGGGCAGGACGAGGTCTCCAGTGCGCCGGTCGCCTCCGCGCCTGCCAGGGAGAGGCCCGCGGCGAAGGCGCCCGCTGCCGTGCCGCCGTCCGTCGACGAGCCACAGGCGGCGAAGCCGAGCGAAGAGCCTGCTCAGGTGGTGGCCGAGCTCGATGCGGCGACGGTGGAGCAGGTGGCGTACGTGGTGTCGCCCGACGCGGGCGAGGAAGAGCTGCGCGCCGATGAGCTCGCGACCGCGGACCAGGCGCTCGACATGGAGATCGAGGCCGAGGCGGTGCCCGCGCCGGTGCCCGCGGTCCCGGTCTCGGTGCGCAACGTCGCGGACGTGCAGAAGCTGGTCAAGAAGGGTGAGCTCGACGCCGCGATCGAGGGCATCAAGCAGCTGCGCAAGAAGATGCCGACCAACCCGACGCTGCCGAACCTGCTCGGCGACATCTACTTCAGCCGCAACTGGATGTCCGACGCGCTGGTGAAGTACCGCGAGGCGATGAAGCTGAGCGACGCCTTCCGCCGCCGCGCGAGCATCCACAAGAACGTGATCCACGCGCTGGGCAGCGACCGCGCGTACCCCAAGGCGCGCGTGCTCCTGGTCCGCGACATCGGCGACAGCGCGCTACCCGCGCTCAGGCGCGCCGCAAAGAGCGACGAGAACCCCGTGATCCGCAGGCGCGCGCACCTGATCGCCGAACAGCTCGACTAGCGCGTGTTGCGGGAGCGGCGGCCTCGCGCGGTCCCGGGGCGCTTCAGGGTGGGATCGCGGAGCGGCTTGGCGCTGCCCTCGAGCTTCTCGCGCAGCTCGTCGACGCGTGCGGCGGCGGGGCCCTGCGGGATGCTGGTCAGCTTGATCAGCGCGGCGGACAGGGCCTTGCGCACGTCCGGGTGCTTGGCGCGGGCGGACTGCTCCTCGAACCAGGCCAGCCCGC
>DASUME010000665.1:0-2969 GCA_036277895.1 Polyangiales bacterium | reverse complement strand
GCGCATGCCTTGTCGCTTCCCCAGCTTCAACGCGTGAGTGCGGCAGCGGACAGTGTGCCCCGCTCTACTCCGGCTTACCGTAAGCCGCTCCGCTTGAGCTGAAGGCTCTTCGACAACGCAGCCACCGAGCCTCGGCCCACGTGCCAGTTTGCAGGCTCAAGGGACCAGGTAGGGGCATTTTTTTTCAGCCCCAAGGGACCACCAGATTTTCAGGGTCAAGGGACCACCTGAGCGGTTGAGCGCGCTTTTTTCAGGCTCAAGGGACCACCCGTTTTTCAGCCTGAAGGGACCACCCAGGGCTGAGGCGGGCGGGCCCGTGGTCGGTCGACCGAGTTGGGACACGGTGCTCCTCGTGGGCGGTGCTGCAGGCGCCGCGAGGGGGGCCGCATTGACCTTTCGAGAGTTGACCATGATGGAAGTTAGGGAAGTGCTGCGCCGCGTGCTGGCGGGGCACGGGCTGCGCGAGATCGCGCGTCAGACGGGGTTCGATCGCAAGACGGTGCGTCGGTACGCAGAGGCCGCCAAGAGCGTGGAGCTCAGCGCGGAGACGCTGCACGACGAAGAGGTGGTGCACACCGTGCTCGCCAGCGTGCAGGAGCGTGAGCTGCCGCCGTTGAGCGAGCAGCGCGCGCAGTTGCTGGCACAGCGTGCGCGCATCGAAGGATGGCTGACAGGTCGGCCTCCGCTGAAGTTGGTCAAGGTGCACATCCTGCTCACGCGCGACGGCGTGAGCACGTCGTATGCGACACTGCGGCGATTCGCGATCGACGAACTCGGCTGGGGCAAACGCAGGCCGACGGTGCGCGTCGACGACTGCGCGCCTGGCGAGGAGGCTCAGATCGACTTCGGCCGCATGGGTTTGATGCATGACGCAGAGACGGGGCGGTCGCGCTTTCTGTGGGCGTTGATCATCACGCTCGTGAACAGCCGCTATCAGTTTGTGTATCCGACGTTCGACCAGACGCTGACCTCGGTGTGCGAGGGACTCGACGCCGCGTGGCGCTTCTTCGGCGGTGTTCCCCAGCGCATCGTGCCGGACAACATGAAGACGGTCGTGGTGAGATCGGACCCGACCAACCCACGACTGAATGACGCGTTCCTCGACTACGCGCACGCGCGCGGCTTCTTCGTCGACCTCGCCCGCGTGAGGCGACCGCAGGACAAACCGCGCGTCGAGAACCAGGTCCCGTATGCCCGCGAGAACTGGTTTCAGGGCGAGACGTTCTTGTCGCTGGCCGATGCACGTCGTCATGCCGAGCACTGGTGCCGCCACGTGGCCGGCGGTCGCATCCACGGCACGACGTGCAAGGTCCCACGCGAGCAGTACGAGAGAATCGAGAAGCCCTGCATGTTGGCGGCCCCGACGGCGCCGTTCGACGTGCCGGTGTGGCAGGACTCCATCGTGCACGACGACCATCACATCCAAGTCGCCCGCGCGCTGTACTCGCTGCCGACGCGCTACATCGGCAACACGGTTCGCGTGCGCGCCGACCGCACGTTGGTGCGCGTGTTCGTGCGTGGCGAGCTGATCAAAACGCATCCGCGCAAGGCCGCAGGCGAGCGTTCGACAGATCCGAACGACTATCCAAGCGGGCGCTCCGAGTATGCGCTTCGACGAGTCGAAGACTTCGTCGCGAAAGGGCACCAGCAGGGCGAGTACGTTGGGCTGTTCATTGAGCGGCTGCTGGACCGTGCGCTGCCGTGGACGAAGATGCGGCAGGCCCATCAGCTAGTTCGGCTGTGCAGAAAGTACGGCCGAGAGCGCGTGGACGCGATGTGCCGCAGCGCCCTCGAGTTCGATGTCGTCGACGTGGCGCGGATCGAGGCTATGCTCAAGAAGGCACACAAGGTCGAGCAGGACGCGACCGACAGCGGCAAGCTCAGGACATTGCCAGCGGGTCGCTTCACGCGAAGCACCGAGTCGTTCGCGACGCGCTCGCCGACGAAGAAGGGAGGCGCGTGATGCGTACGCCGACCATCGACCCCTCCCTGGTCACCGTGTTGAAGAAGCTCAAGCTCGGGCATGTGATCGACACCCTTTCCGAACGGCTGGTCCTCGCAGACAAGCAATCGATGACCATGCAGGATCTCATGCTGCTCGTGCTTAGCGACGAGGTCGCTCGGCGCGAGAGTACCTCCACGGAGCGACGCGCGAACGCCGCCGGTCTGGACCCCACGATGCAGATCGAGCGCTGGGACAAGACCACGAAGGTGATCTACGACAAGCGCGTGTACGCCGAGCTGATGAGCTTGCGGTTCATGGAGTCCCATCAACACGTCATCGTGCTGGGGCCTGTTGGCGTGGGAAAGACCTTCCTGGCCAGCGCACTCGGACACATCGCGTGCAGGCATCGCTACCAGGTGCGGTTCATCCGCGCCGACGAGATGCTGCGTAAGCTGCGGCAGAGCAGGCTCGACAACTCGCGCGACGCGCTGATGACCGAGCTGTGCACAGTGGACCTCTTGATCATCGACGACTTCGCACTCGAGCCCATGACGCGCGAAGAGAGCCGCGATGTCTACCAGCTCTTTGTCGAGCGAACCGGCAGAGCGGCGACCATCGTGACCAGCAATCGAGACACCAGCGAGTGGCTCGCGACGTTCGACGACGTGCTGCTCGCGCAGAGCGCCGTCGACCGCTTCAAGAACGCGGCCTACGACCTGGTTGTCGAGGGCGAGTCGTACCGACCGAGACTCAAGCCGGGCGTGAGCACCGAGGACCCTCCGCCCCCGGCTCCGGTCAGCAAGCCAGAGCACCCCATCAGGCGACGCAAGCGCTGACGCCCGCCCCGCCCCGCCCCGCAGAGGGGAGCCTACGGCACTCTGACGAGCGCCTCCGGTGGCATCGACGAGCTGCCGCTCGTCGGTCATCCTCCCTGCGGTCGGCGGACCTCCCTGGTCCCTTGCCTCTGAAAATCAGGTGGTCCCTTTAGGGTGAAAACCGGCACAATGCGTGCCGCTTCTACCAG
>DASUME010000664.1:0-4807 GCA_036277895.1 Polyangiales bacterium | reverse complement strand
CGCTCAAGTCGCTCGGGAGCGAGGCGGCGTTGGTCAGCTTCCACGAGCTCGACAGCGGCGTCGTCGCGCTGGTGGTCGCGGACGGACGCGTACAGAGCACACGCATCGCAGCGTCGGTCCGCGCGATCGACACGCTCGCGGTGGAGCTGAGCACGACGATCAGGCAGCGACGCAACGCGGACAAGCCGCTGCGGGCGGCGTACAGCGCACTCATCGAGCCGTTCCAGGCGTCGTTGGTGGGCAAGAAGGCGCTGCTCCTGGTGCCCGACGGGGAGCTCGGCACGGTCCCCTTCGAAGCGCTCCTCGACACGAAGGGACAGCGCCTGATCGAGCAGTACGAGGTGCGCTACCTGCCAGCGATCGCGCTGCTCGCCGAGCAGCCGTCGCGCGGCAAAGCGGCCGGACTGTTCGCGATGGCCGATCCCGTGTACGCGAGGCTAGGATCCTTGCAGCCTGCGCGCCTGCCCGACACGAAGGAAGAGGTCGAAGAGATCGAGAAGGCCGTCAAGGGTGCATCGTCGGTGTGGCTCGGCACGGACGCGAGCGAGACCAAGCTCAAGAGCCTGGACCTGAAGAAGTTCGGGTACGTGCACCTGGCGACTCATGGCGTGCTCGCGGGTGAGGTGGCCGGCTATCTCGAGCCTGGTCTGCTGCTGAGCAAGACCGCCGCGGACGATGGCGTGCTGACCATGACGGAGGCCCAGCAGCTGAAGCTCTCGGCGAAGCTGGCGGTGCTCTCCGCCTGCGACACCGGACGCGGCGAGCGCATCGTCGGCGAAGGAGCGCTGAGCATCAGCCGAGCGTTCTTGCTCGCTGGTGCCGAGGCGGTGCTCGTATCGCTGTGGCCCGTCGATAGCGTGGCGACCAAGGAGCTGATGGTCGCCCTCTATGCGGAGCTGGCCGCGGGCACGCCGCCTGCTCAGGCGCTGCAGCGGGTGAAGCTCAAGATGCTGAAGGACGACGCGTCGGCGCCGCCGCCGCCGGAGCCGCGCGGCCTGGTGCTCGAGAGCGTCAAGCCGCAACCCGCCAGCTACGGGCATCCGTTCTACTGGAGTGCCTTCGTGCTGGTCGGGGGCTGACGTTACTTGATGGCGCGCTGCAGGTGCTCCTTGCCGTCGTAGCGGAGCAGCGTGTTCTTGTTGTCGATCAGGGTGTGGAGCTCGACCGGGCGCTTCCACACGCGCTGCAGGGACGTCAGGACTTCGCGCGCGTAGTCGATGCGCAGATCGACGCCCTGGTGGTCGTGGCGGAGCAGCAGCTCGCCGCGGTTTTCGTGGTTGGAGTCCACGACCTCGATGAAGGGCTGGCCCGCGTTGGTGAGCGCGAACAGCATCTTCTCCTTCACCTCGCGGAACTTACGGGTCTCGATCTCCCAGCGGTCGCGCTTCTCGTTGTAGCCGAACGTGTAGAGCTTCTGCGCGGCGACGAACTCCTCGGTGAGGTACTCGTCGATGAAGGTCACGTCGTTGTAGTTGCGGCGTACCTCGAACAGCTTGTCCATGCCCTGGTTGGTGCGGCGGTTCCACTCGCGGCGCGCGGCCAGGTCGTCGCACTCGTCCCACTCCTTGCCGAACATGCCGCGGTCCCAGCGCTCCTGGATGTGGCGGTAGAGCTCGACGCCGAGCTTGTACGGGTTGAGCTGACCGGGTGCAGTCGCGAGCACGCCCGCGCAGCGATCCGCGTACTCGATGATCTCGGACGCGTCGCAGACCTTCTCGGTCATCAGGCGCGAGTGCCAGTAGGTGGCCCAGCCCTCGTTCATGATCTTCGTCTGCATCTGCGGCACGAAGTAGTAGGCCTCTTCCTGGATCACGTGCAGGATGTCGCGCTCCCAGCGCTCCAGCGGCGCGTGATCGAGCAGGAAGCCCATCACGTCGCGCTCGGGGTGCTCGGGCACCTTGCGCGCCTTGGTCTTCTCGTCCGCGACGCGCTTGCGCTGCTTCTCCACGAACTCGGTCGGGTTGATGTACGAGTCCATGTAGTCGCGATCGACGCGCAGCAGCGGCAGCTCCTGGCTGTCTTCGGCGAAGGTGGCGAACGGATCGTCGATGCGTGCCTTCTGCTGGTCCGTCTTGCGGCGGTCTTCCTTGGGCGCGAACGGCTTCCGGCTGTCGATCAGGTTCTCCAGCGACAAGCAGGTATCGATGAACTCCTCGACCTTGTCGATGCCCACGCGCGAGGCCCAGCGCCGCACCACGGAGCCGTGATTGGCCATGGTGTCGATCCACTTGCGCAGCGGCTCGCCCGTGCGCGGGTCCACACCCTGGTTCGTGGTCGCGAACGTGTAGTTGTTCTTGAAGAAGTCGACGTGCCCGTAGACGTGGCTCATGACCAGCTTCTGGTCGACCATGCTGTTGCCTTCGAGCAGGTACGCGATCGACGGGGTGTTGTTGATCACCATCTCGTAGATCTTCGACAGCCCGTACTCGTGGCTCTTGCTGAGCTGCTCGTACTCCATGCCGAAGCGCCAGTGCGGGTAGCGCACCGGGAAGCCGCCGTAGCTGGCGACCTCGTTCATCTGCCGGTAGTCGAGCACCTCGAACAAGGTGGGAAAGAAGTCGAGCCCGAAGTCCTTGGCGAAGCCCTCGATCGTGCGCTGTGCCTCGCGCAGATCGCTGTTGGGGGCGGTGTTCTGAACGAACTTGGGCATTACTTTCCCTTCCCCAAGAAGTCGCGGATCGAGCCGACGATGCCGTCGCGGTCGCGGATCTCGCTGGTGATGATGCGCTCGTCTGCCTTGAGGTGCTCTCGCAGGTCCTTGATGAACTGGCCCGAGCCGTAAGGGCTCTCGACCTGCCCGTAGCAAAACACGTTGGAGACCGGCAGCAGCTTCTGCTTGAGCAGCTGCACGCAGCTGAGCGTGTCGTCGACGCTCCAGTTGTCGCCGTCGGAGAAGTGGAACGGGTAGATGTTCCACTCGGCCGCGGGGTAGTCCGCCTCGATGATGTCCGTGCACAGCTTGTAGGCAGAGCTGATCATCGTGCCGCCGCTCTCGCGCGTGCGGAAGAACGTGTCGCGGTCGACCTCTCGAGCGACCGCGTCGTGGATGATGAAGCGCGTCTCGATGCCCTTGTATTGACGGCTCAGCCAGGCATCGATCCAGAAGCTCTCGATGCGAACGATCTCCTTCTGCTCGTCGCCCATCGAGCCGGAGACGTCCATCATGTAGATGATCACGGCGTTGGCGACCGGCTCGGTCTCGGTCTTCCAGGAGCGGAAGCGCATGTCGTCGCGCACGGGGACCACCACCGGACGTTGTCCGTTGTAGGTGCCCATCGAGATCTGACGCTTCAGCGCCTCGCGGTAGGTACGCCGGAAGTGGCGCAGCGAGTTCGGACCCACACGGCGCACGCCGACGTAGCGGTCGCGCTGGTTGACGATCCGGCTCTTGCCCTTGTCCTCGATGTTCGGCAGCGCGAGCTCTTCGCCGAGGATGTCGGCCAGCTCGTCGAGGCTGACCTCGACCTCGAGCGCGTGCTCGCCGGGCGTCTCGCCCGCTTGTTTGCCCTGGCCCGGCTGCGGCTGTCCCTGGCCGAGTGGATCTCCCTGGTCTCCATCACCCTGCGCGACACCACCCTGCTGCTTATCGCCGTAGCGGAAGCGCGGGATGTCGATCTGCGGAATGGGGATGGAGACGACGTCCTTGCCCTGGCGTCCCAGCAGCTCGCCTTGCGAGATGTACTTGCGCAGGTTCTGGCGGATCTTACCGCGGACAATATGGCGAAACCGCCCGTGATCCTGGTCGATCTTGAGGGACATGTAGTGCGAGTGTACCCGCTTCGGAGAATCGTCGCCGGGCCAAAGTACAGGGCGACGCGTCGTGCGATGCCTGACGCCTCCGGTTGGTGACCGCGCGACCGTGCGCGGATCGACCACACGCCCGGCGCACCGCACACCGAAATTGCGTTGCCCTAATGGGCTTGTTCAAGTCGCGCCCTTTTACGACGATGATCGGTACCGCGCATGGCCCGTCCACTCCACGTTCGGATCGTTTCTCACGGATTGCAGCTGGTCGCGTCGGCACTCCTGGCGTGCTCGCCACTGGCCGGCTCGGAGGACCGCCGGGACGTCGTGGGGGCGGATGGCGGCAGCGGCGTCATCCGCGACGACGCGGGCAACATCTCCTACACCCAGGCCACCGTCCACACGGCCGGCCTGCGTGGCAAGGGGCTGGCGCTGACGATCAACGGAGCGCAGGCGGTGCCCGTGCCGAGCGATGGCATCTGGAAGGTACCGCTGCCTGCGCCCATGTCGACGATCGACATCCTCGTCGCGACCCAGCCGATCGAGCCGCACCAGCGCTGCGACGTCACCAAGATCGACGAGAATGTGTTCACGGTCGTCTGCGACGACCAGCTGTGGAACGTCAGCGGCACGATCGTCGGCTACGAAGGCAAGGGCCTCAAGCTCGGCTTGTTCGACGACAAGGACGACGCGATCGACGGCACCGCGCACAGCCTGTTCAACGCTGCCATCGCGGGCGAGTTCATGTTCCCACGCGCGTTGCCCGACGACTCGAACTACCAGGTGCGCATCCTGGAGCAGCCGACCGAGCCGCGTCAGGACTGCGTGCTCGAGAACGAAGAGGGCTTCGCCGACGGCTTCGACATCACGAACGTGAAGGTGACGTGCACCACGAAGTCGTACGTGTTCTCGACCGTGATCACCGGGTTGCGGGGGACCGGCCTGTCCGTCCGGGCCACCGATGGCGACTACAAGATCGATAACCCGGGGCTCACGACGTACGCGGACGCACCCCGTCCAGACGGCTTCCGGTACGACATCAAGATCCTCACGCAGCCCAAGA
>DASUME010000663.1:0-2397 GCA_036277895.1 Polyangiales bacterium | reverse complement strand
CTCCACCGAGCAGCTTCATGCCGCGCGGCGTGCTGACCAGGCCGACGTAGATCACGCCGGCCGCGTCACTCCACATGCTCGCGCTGTCGAGCAGCATCCACTCGGGCCAGGCCACGTCGCCGCGTGCACCCATGAACGAGCGCGAGCCGCGGTGCTCCGTGATCGACTGCACCGCACGCGCGTAGCGCAGCGCGTACTCGGTCTGCAGCGCCGCGAGGTCCGCGCTCGCGTCGGCAGGCGACTCGGCGAGACAGACCTCGAGGCCCTCGTCACCGGCCTCGTACAACATGTCTTCCAAGAGCTGCGCCAGCGGTTTCAGTTCCACGTGAGAACCATTGTAACCGCACAGGTGTGGTGGCCCCCAAGCATTCGCTCTCTTCGCGGTGACCCATGCATGCCTGTTGCGCAGGGGCCGGTATGCTAAGGAGCGTGCAAGGACGCTGCGTGACCAGGTTTCCCCCACGTAAGCTCGATCCCGAGAGCGTCTGCACACGCGTCGTGGCCCGGCTGATCAACGAGCTCTCCTGCGTGGACATCGCGCCGGACAGCCCGGCCTGGCGCGACCTCATGCACGGCTCGGAAATCGTTGGCGAGTTGCGGGTCTACCGCGGGCGCGGGCGCGTCCAGAAGGTGGTCTCGTCACGCTTTGCGTTGGGCACGCCGGCGATGGACTCGCACAGCGTGGTGGTGTTCACGCAACCCGACTGCCCGGTCCCCCACTTCGGGCTCGACTCGGTGCAGCTCGACACGCGCGTCCACCTGTACGTGGACCTCTTACCCAAGTGCGACCTCGGCGTGTCGCAGGCGTACCTCGATCGCTGCTACGTGCCGCTGAGCGAGGTACGGCGCGACCTGGAGCAAGACGCGCGCTTCACGCCGAGCGTGGCACCGCTACGCCATCGCGCGCTGCTCTCGCCATGGCACGCCCTGTACACGCTCGACCCGGGCGACCTGGGCGCCGCCGAGGCGTACGTCGAGCGCTACCTGACGCACTGGGCCTCGCTGGTGCGCAGTGACGTTCCGGAGCTCGCGTCGTCGCCCGAGGTCGCCGTGCGCGACGCGCAATACCGAAAGGCGCTCTACAGCCGCGACGTGGATCCGGCGTGGAGCATGCTCGACCGCGTGATCGGTACCTCGTCCGTGGACGAGATCCTCGCGGCGCTCTCGACGATTTGAGGAAGTCATGCAGCGTTCTTTGCAGATCGAGACGCGGGGCAAGGGCCTCTACGACATCTCCGCGCAGGTGCAGAAGCTGATCGCGGACAGCGGCGTGAAGAGCGGCCTGTGCACGCTGTTCATCCAGCACACGTCGGCCAGCCTGCTGATCCAGGAGAACGCGAGCGTCGACGTGCAGCACGACCTCGAGCGCTGGTTCACGCGCCTGGTGGTCGACGGCGATCCGATCTTCCGCCACACCGAAGAAGGCCCCGACGACATGACCGCGCACGTGCGCTCGGCGCTGACGCAGACCTCGATCGGCATCCCGGTGGTCGAGGGC
Organism: Polyangiales bacterium; assembly: GCA_036277895.1. Taxonomy (GTDB): domain Bacteria; phylum Myxococcota_A; class Polyangia; order Polyangiales; family DASUME01; genus DASUME01. Next base: position 899 of record DASUME010000663.1, on the reverse strand, counting down.
CGCGCCGCGCTCGGGACCTGGCAAGCGATCTACGTCTGGGAACACCGCATCGCCCCGTACACGCGGCGCGTGCTGTTAACTTTGATCGGCGACTAGGCGTGCCTTCAGCTTGGGCATCGCGTCGCCGAACTCGATCGGGTCGACGATCAGGCTGAGCACGAGGTGTACGCCGTCGCGCAGCTCGTAGTAGTAGCCGGGCTGCACGATCAGGTGATCGCGCTCCAGCAGCTCGAGCGCCCAGCCTTCGTCGTCTCGGGTGTTGGGCACGCGCAGGATCGCGTACCAGCCGCCTTCGACCCTGAGCACCGACGCGGGCGTGTCCGCGAGCGCCGCGCGTAGCTGGGCCAGGTTCGTCTCGATGCGATTGACGATCGGCGCGCGGATCGCGGGCCCCAGCGTGAGCAGCTGCGGCAGGGCGCGCTGCACGGGCGTACCGGGCGAGAGATACGCGTCGGCGATGTGCTCCAGGCGCTCGATCGCTTCTTCGCTGCCAGGGCCGGCGATCGTGGTCCAGGCGAGCTTGAGCTGCGGCAGCGCACACGACTTGCTGAGTCCACCGAGGCGAAAGACCAGCGTGTCGGCCGCCGCCTCGAGGGCGCTCACCGCGCGCCGTGGATCTTCCGAGAGCGCGTAGTCGGCGAACACCTCGTCGCTGATGATCGGGATGCCGAGCTCGGCCAGCGCCTCGAGCTCGTCCCGCTTCAAGAACGAGCCGGTGGGGTTGTTCGGGTGCACGGTGATGATCGCGCGCGCGCCGTTGTGCGCGGCGCGCAGCGCGTCGGCGTCGATGTGCCACTCGCCGTCGTAGTCGATGCGGTACGGGACCAGCGCCACGTTCTCCAGCTGCGCGAGCACGTCGAACAGCGGATAGCTCGGCGAGGGCACCAGCACCGTGTCCC
>DASUME010000662.1:0-4436 GCA_036277895.1 Polyangiales bacterium | reverse complement strand
CTGGCCGAGGTGGGCGAGACCTGCGACGCGATCTCCCAGGTCGCGCGCGATCTCGGCTTGCGCGATCTCGGCCTGACCGAGGAGCGACCGGAGTTCGTCGACCTGCGCGACACGCTCGACGGCATCCTGCGCCTGTACGCGCGTGGGGCCGCCAAGGCCACGCACATCGAGCGCGACTACTGCGACGACCTGCCCGAGCTGATGGTGCCGCGTGGCCGCGTCGCCCAGGCCCTGATCAGCCTGGTCTCGAACGCGCTCGCGAACGTGCGCGGCGCACCCGTGCAGCGCCTGCGCATCCAGCTGCGCGCGGACGACGCGGTGGTGACCGTCACCGTGAGCGACAACGGCCAGGGCCGCGCGCGCTCGCTCGATCACTTCTTCGAGCCGGGCGCCTCGGAGGCCCACGCCGCGGGTGGATTGGAGCTGGCGGCCGCACGCAACGTGATGCGCTCGCTCGGCGGCGATCTGCTGGTGGAGTCCCTGCGCGGCTCGGGCTCCACGTTCGTGGCCTGGCTGCCGCGACCGAAGCAGCACGAGCTCCGGCCCTCCGGGACCGTGCGCAAGCCGGAGGCCGCCTCGCGCGAGCGCCGCCGCTCGGTGCTGGTGGTCGAGCCGGACCGGCGGGTGCTGGCCGCCCTCTCGCACCTGCTGCGCGAGCGCTACGACGTGCTGCTCGCGCACGGCTGCCAGGAGGCGCGTGCCCTGCTCGCGGACGGCACGCGGCCCGATGCGATCGTGGCCGCCTGTGACGACACGGACAGCCGCAACTTCGTGGAGTGGGTGCTGACCGCGCACGCGGACCTCACGCGCCGGCTGCTGATCACGAGCGACCTCGAGAGCAGCGACGACACGCTGCTGGGCCTGCCGTGGCTGGAAAAGCCGCTCGAACCGGCCGCGCTGATGCGCGCCATCGAGGCGCGCTTCGTGGCTCCGCTGCGCAAGACCGGCAGCTCCTCGCAGCGCTTGCCCCGGGTCGTGGCCAAGGGCTGAGCGGGGCTCATCCCTCGCTGTAACCCTGTTGTCGCCATGGATTCCGGCGACCTCTGCTAAAACTCTCCGAAGATGACGTTGCCGAACGCACCGCTGCCGGCGGGCTCCTCCGTACGCGCAGGGCCCGTGCGCCGCTTCGAGCGAGCCCTGGGGCAGCGCGTGACCCTGTCGCCGAACCTGCTCTCCAGCCTGAAGCTGCTGCTGGCCCTGCCGCTCTCGCTCGTGCTGTACCGAGAAGACTGGGGCGGCGCCGGGCGCACCCCGCTGATCGCTTCCCTGTTCGGCGCCTACGCGATGCTGGACTATGTGGACGGCGTGGTCGCGCGCGAGCGCCGGCTGCACACCACGTTCGGGCGCGTGATCGACCGCGTGGCCGAGGTGCCGCTGCTGTTCGCGCTGGCCTGGCTGACGGTCAAGAAGATCGACGTCATCCCGCTGTTGCCCAAGCTCGGGCTCGACGTGCTGCTGCTGGTGCTGCACGCGCGCGGCGTGGGCGGCATCCTGCACAACCGCCTGCGCACGACCACCAGCTACCTGAGCCTGGTGGCGCTCTTGCTGCTCAGCCAGGGCTGGGCCGAGCGCCTGGTCACCCCGGACTTCGTGGTCATCCTGCTCTGGATCAACACCGGCATCTCGCTGACCCTGGTGCTGCGCCGGCTGAACATCCTGAGCCGCAGCCGGATCGCGGACGCGCTCTCGATCAGCAACGGCGCGTGCGGCGTGATGGCGATGGTGTTCGCCGACCGCGGACGCCCGGACACCAGCCTGCTCCTGCTCACCCTCGGCGCCGCGCTCGACGGCATGGACGGCGCGGCCGCCCGGCGCTGGGGCGGCAGCAAGCTCGGCGTGTACATGGACGACTTCGCCGACGCGATCAGCTGGGGCCTCGCGCCCGGCTACGCGATCTACGCCCTGAACCGCAACGCCGAGGGCAGCGTGGACGGCATGGTGGTGGGCGGGCTGTTCTCGTTCTTCGTGATCACGCGGCTCACGTTCTTCACGCTCAACAAGTCGGCCAGCGACCCGGGCTACTTCCGCGGCGTGCCGAGCCCGGCCGGTGGCCTGGTGGCGATGAGCGCGGTGGCGCTGTTTCCGGACCGCCCGCTCGTGCACGGCTTCCTGGTGGGCATGGCGTGCGCGCTGATGGTCGCGTTCGACGTGCAGCATCGGCACCTCGGCCACGCGCTCTCCTCGCGGCGCGTGCGCGCGTACGCGGTGGGCTTCGTGGGCGTGCTGCTGCTCAGCGCGGCGCTCGGCGGCTTTCGCGCCGGCGTGGGCCTGGTACTGGTCACGCTGCTGGTCTACGGCTTCGTGCCCAGCTTCGTCGCCTTCGGCAAGGTGCTCGCGGACCGTCGCCAGTACAAGCCCGCGGTACCGATCGGCGCCTCGGAAGACGGCGACTGAGCGTCAGGCGGCCAGCTCGACCAGGCGCTTGCGAGCGCGGTGCAGCACCACGCGCAAGTGCCCGCGCGTGATGCCGAGCTGCGCGCAGGCTTGATCGCGATCCAGATCGTCGAGCGCGCACAGCGCGAGCGCCTGACGCTCCAGCTCACCGAGCTCGGGCACCATGCGCAGCGCGAGCGCGGCCAGCTCCCGGCTCTGGAGCTGCTCCTCGCTGTCTTCGTCCGGCACGTGCTGCTCGTCCTCGAACGGCGTGCTCGGCCGAACGCGACGGAAGCTGTCCGCGATGCGCCGGCGCAGGATGGCGTGCAGCCAGGTGCGTGCGCTGGAGCGGCCCTCGAACTTGCCGGCCGAGGTCAGCGCGCTCAGCCACATCTCCTGGACCATGTCCTCCGCGTCCTCGCGGCGGTGTACGGCGCGCTGGGCCGTCGCGACGAGCATGGGGCTGAGCTCGCGAACCAGCTGACCATCGATCTGCAGTAGGGCTTCCATGACGTCGCTCCCTCGCCAACCCGTACGTCGTACCGTACATTGTTCCGTACGCCGTACGAACAACTCCGTACGATGTACGGGATCGGCCTCGACGGGTCAACCGAGATCTGGCACAAGGGCACCTGGATGAATCGCCCCACCCGCGAAAAAGCCAAGCAGAAACCGCCGGCTAAACGCGCCGTACCCGTGCCAAAAAAGGCGCCGGAGGAGACCCGCTCGCGCGTGAAGGACGACGCGCGCACGCTGGCTCTGTTGTGGCGCCGTCAGGAGAGGCCGGCGCGCTCGGGGCTCACGCTGTCGACGATCATCCAGACCGCGATCGAGGTCGCCGATCGCGAAGGCCTGGAGGCGCTCTCGATGCGCAGGTTGGCCGAGATCCTCAACGTGGGCACGATGTCGCTGTACACGCACGTGCCCGGCAAGGCGGAGCTGGTCGACCTGATGTGGGACGCGTCGCTCGATGGCCTGTACGCCGACCCGGACGAGCCCAAGCGCCAGCCCGGCTATCGCGCGGGACTGGAGTTCGTCGCGCTGCGCAACCGCGCGCTGTTCGAGGCGCACCCGTGGCTGCTCGACCTGAACATCACGCGCCCGGTGATCGGCCCCAACGCCGCCGCCAAGTACGAAGCCGAGCTGCGCGTGCTCGATGGCATCGGGCTGACGGACCTGGAGATCGACGCGGTCGCCTCGCAGCTCTGGACGCACGTGTTCGCGAGCTGCCGCTGGGCGGAAGAAGAACGGCGCGCGCAGCAGGAGTCGGGCCTGACCGACGTGGAGTGGTGGGCGCGTACGTTGCCGCTGCTGGAGAGCGTGATGTTCGGCGACTTCCCGGTCGCCTCGCGGATCGGCCCCAAGTCGAACGAGATGCGGCTGCCCGAGACCTCCACCCAGCACCACTTCCGCTGGGGCGTGGAGGTGGTGGTGCAGACCGTGGCCTCGCTGGTGCGCGACCGCGAAGCTCAGCGCTGAGGCGGCAGGCGCCCCTGACGTACGAGCTCCAGCCGCGACAGCGCGACCGAGACCAGCGCGTGCTTGATCTCGCCCGCGCGCCACATCGCGAGCACGTCGTCGACCGGCAGCGGTGTGACCTCGATGTCTTCGCCGGGGTCGAGCACCAGCTCGCCGTCGAGCTCGCAGCCCTCGATCAAGTACATGTGCGCGCGGTTGTTGAAGATGGCCGGGTTGGGCTCGCAGAAGCCGAGGTACTGGCACGTCTTGCCCACGTAGCCGGTCTCCTCGCGCAGCTCGCGCACCGCGGTCAGCGCGTGATCTTCGCCGGGCTCGACCATGCCGCCGGCCACCTCGAGCGTGAACTCGCGGGTGCCGAAGCGGAACTGCTTGATCAGGAGCAGCCGGTCGTCGGTGGTGACGCCCAGGATGTTCACGAAGTCCGCGGAGTCGATGCTGCTGTACGTGTGCTCCACGCCGGTGCGCGGTGAAACCCAGCGGTCCTGCAGCAGCTTGAAGATACGCGTCTCCGCGATCTGGGTGGAGCCGAGATGGACCCAGGGCTTCAGCGGCATCAGTGCACCATCACGCCGGCCGGCTCTTCC